>NZ_MVKA01000034.1:0-45021 GCF_002042905.1 Geobacillus sp. LEMMY01 | reverse complement strand
GCCCGAATCGACGGGATTTGGCGGAGAAATGGGCAGTTGGTGGAGGAAGAAGAGACCCGAACGGCAGCCTCGGCCTCGACGAAGTCCAAGCGGGTTGAACAGGCCAAACGGAAGGCAGGACGGTTGTGGGCAGATGTGGTGCGTCAGAATCTACCGTGTCTGCAGCGGTCATCCGGGACGCCGATCCATCGAGCGTTGTCGGCGCTTCGGGATTTTGGTTGGGTGTAAAAAAATGGAATACAATATCATCACCTCAAGATGAGGGATGAGAGTCCGAAAGCGCTTACGATATCAATTCCTGAAAATGGTTCGCTAACTAGTGATTGACAACACCCGTAGTGAACCGAAAAAATGTTCTCCACAAAGTCTTGACTGACTCCATCCGAAACAAGTTTTTGCATCAAATTCGGGAGTGTGGTATGCTTGTTCATAGAGAGCACCTCCTGGGTTTGTTTGTGTCGCTACTCACATTCTACAGGAAAGGTGCTCTTTTTTCTATACCCTTTGTATTTTATTGGATAATCAACACGCCTGTAACGATTTGAAGATATTTTATTGCTATTGTGAAATTAATCACAGCAACCTCCCCCATTTGCCAATATCATGTCGGTAGACTCAACCTAAAGCAAAAGGAGGAAACCGCTCATGCGCAAAACCGCGATTGTATGGTTATCGTTATTGGCGATGTTGGCGTTTGTTCTCGGGGGGTGCGCAACCAATTCCCCTCAAGACAAAACCGAACCAGAGAAAAATGGGCAGCCAGCCGCCTCTGAACAAACACAAGAAACGAACAAATTCTACTTTACTGCCAACGAAGGCGGAAGCATTTCAAAAATTGATGCGGAAACAAACAAAGTGGTCGGAACGATCAAAGTCGACGGCGCTGTCCACAACGTCCAAGTTTCCCCCGACGGAGCTATTCTCGGCGCTACGTTAGTTCCGGCCATGCACCACGGGCATGATCAGTCGATGGATATGAAAGGAATGGCGTTGTTTTATGATACGGAAACGAATGAATTAATCAAAAAAGTGGAAGTGGGGCACCATCCCGCCCATATCGTGTTTACTGAAAACGGCAAATACGCCCTTGTGACCAATAATGAAGACAATAACGTTTCCGTTATTGATCTGGCGAGCTATTCAGTCATTGAAACCATTCCAACCGGAAAAGGCCCGCACGGGCTTCGCATTTCCAAAGACAGCCAATACGCGTACGTCGCCAACATGGGGGAAGACAGCGTCAGTGTTCTCAACTTGCAAACAATGAAAGAAGAAAAGAAAATCACAGTCGGATCCATCCCTGTCACAACCGGCATTACTTCGGACGGCAAAACGTTAGTCGTAACGTTGAATACCGAAAATGCCTTGGCCATTGTTGACGTAACAAGCGGGAAAGTGGAAAAAGTCCCTGTCGGGCAAGGGCCAGCCCAAGTGTACGTGTCCCCTGACGATACGTTTGCTTATGTCGCCAATCAAGGGACGAAAGAGGCGCCCTCTCATTCTGTAAGCAAGATAAACTTAAAAACGAAACAAGTCGTGGCCACAATTGAAACAGGAAACGGAGCGCATGGGGTCGTCACAAGCCCGGATGGCAAGTATGTTTTCGTTACGAATATGTTCGACAACACCGTGAGCGTCATTGATCAAGAACAAAACAAAGCAATCCAAACGGTTCAAGTAGGCGAAATGCCCAACGGGATCAGCATCATGCCGTAAAGGAAAAAGCAGCAGGTTGGACGTTCCAGCCTGCTGTTTTTTCTGCGGAATAACGGATTTTCATTTTTCCCTTTTCCTCGGGCTCAGTACGGCAATATACACATTGCCATCTTGAATATAAGCGTCAAATGTATCTAACGGTCTTGGCGGTGGCCCCCCTACATTGATACCGTATTCGTCATATTGCCCCGCGTGGCACGGACATAAAAAGCGGATGCCTGTTTTCTGCATGTTCTCCTCAGCATCTCCAACGGTACACCCTAGATGGGTGCAAATCGGGGACATAATGAGTAAAGAACCATCTTCATTTTTGTTAATGTAGACAAACCCTTCCCTTTCCTGTTTGGTCCATGCATCTTTTATGGTGACTTTATACGGCACCTTTTTAGGGAATTCTCCCTTTTCTAATTCGCTTAGAGGACCGAGATTGGCCATTGAACTTGTATTGACCGTTTTCTTATCGTTGCTGCAGGCAGCCAGTCCTGCAGGCAATACCGAAACAGCCAGCAGTCCAGCCGCCCCCTTTAACGACCTGCTAAGAAACTCTCGTCGATTCAACATAAGATTTCCCCTCCTTGCCTCCTCTAATAGTAGGGAGGTGCGTGAAATAAGAGGCGAATCGATCAGCGTTTATCGCGCAATGCGAGTTTTACTGCAAAATACACTACCAATCCAATGGCAAGCAAATTAAGAAACCAGCCGAGAATGCCAAACCCCATCATCCCCCAGCCACTCATCATCCCGCTCATCATCCTCATCACCTCCTGCATGATCTAAAAATAATTCTCACCTATCGCTAACCATTTATGTCATAATTTCGCCTGACTTGAATGAAAAATCTAATTGGAACTCCAAGCACCCTTTTCCGCATCTTTAGCATTTGCCAATACTCCCATTCACACTTGATGCAGCCCAAAATTGATCCACAACGTTTTCATCATCTCCCCTTTTGCTTTACTTTCAGAATAGAGAAAAAGTGTGGAGAAAATATTGATAAAAAACTACAAATATTTGTCAAGGCTTTCACAAAAGTTCATTTCCCTTTTGGTCGCCACGCCTTCTATTGGTCAAAACAAATGCCGAGAAGGTCTGGGCAGCCATCATCTTATGAAACTTTCGCAAATCCAACCATACCAGATTCTTTATGCCCTGGAACCGTACAATAAAATCGAAACACACCGCTTTCGATTGGTATGAACGTCACCTCGGCTGTTTTCCCCGGCAAGGAATGAACATGAATGTCCGCATTTTCTGCATGGTTTCCATGGTCATTCTGTTGTAACAAAATCTTCATATTTTCGAATTCGATATCGTGTTCCATTTGACCGCTATTTTTCAGAATTAAGGTAACAGGCTGTCCTACAGTCAGTTGCAAACTCTCAGGAAAGTAATAAAATTCAGTCGCTTCAATCACTACCTTTTTCCCCTTTGTTTCGATGCTTAACGGAGATGCAGTTTGGTTGTGGTCCTCCATAAAATGGTTCATAGGCGGATTCGTTATCGGAAGATTAGAAGATCGAGAAAATTCATTATATAAATGGTTATACAAATAGAAAAACAGCGGAAGGACGATTGCTAACCATAGCGGGTTATGGAATAGTTTATTTATCAAAAACGCACGGTTAAAACCCGTTTCTTGTTGAAGCATGTATAGAACAATACAAGCCATTCCAACAAATAGAACAAGCATGATGTGAACCGTAGAATCCCGATATTCAGGCGCAATCATTTCTCCTAACATCGCTCCCATCATGCCGCCCATGACTCCTGATAAAACACCGTCGATGATGGCCATGATGCTAATCGGCATCCCAGCTAAAAATCCAGCTAAAAACCCGAAAGCCATTCCTAAAATGGTTGACAAAAAGAGATTGCCGTTGTAAGAAATCCCAGCCAGCAGGCCGCCTGTCAGCCCAACCAACATTCCTAACGCCATCGCCGCCATCATTCCAGCCATGCATGTGATTTTCTTCCTTTTGATAAAGATGAAAGCAATCACAATGAAAGACAAAACCGCCACGATTCCCCCAGTGAATAACATCGGCAACGGATGATCCCTCCTGCAAATGTTTATTTGTACACATATATGTGTGCAAATAACAGGTTAGTCCATGTCAGTGAACATACCGGCTGAGTTTGAACGAAAACAGAGGGCGTGTCATCCGATTACAGCTTTTTGTATTACACCTGCATGTATTCTGTTCTTGAACGCTCTCCCACCTACGCTTAGAGGTGGGAGATTCTTGGGAACACCCGCCCCACGGCAGGCTGTCAACCAAGCCATCCCCGTGCGTCCCACGGTTCAGCTGCCTTACAAAGACAGCAAACGAAGCCCCTCATTTTGGAACACTCTTTGCAGCCAAGCCCCGCCCCTGTTGTTTCATACGCTTGATTCCACTCGGCCAAAAGACTTTACACAAACCGGCAGCACCCAATCGTTTGGTTGATGAGCTCCGCTTGTTTTCGGGTGGGATCCAACCGAAACCGATAGGCTCTATGCATGACCTTCCCTCCTATTTTAGGGAACGTTTGTTCTGTTCGTGCCCATTTTATACCTTTTGTTCTTTTGATGCAAGAGGAAGATCGATGAGGGAAGACACCGATTCATCCCCTACTGACGCTCACGCGTGGAAGTGGAGGTCTTCTCGGTTCGGGATGATCAAACGACTATCCACACATGCCGCAGCATATGATGAAATTGTGATACCTTCTCTAAAGGGGGAAGAGGGAATGCATGGTTACTTGCCGGGAAATCCTCAAACGCCTATTATCACGCCCAATGTAAAAGATGCGCCATTTCGGGTTCTCAAAAACGGGGTAAAACAATTTCACTTGCGGGCGGAACCGGTCGTGCATGAGTTGGTAAACGGAATTAAAATCCGCGGGTATGGATACAACGGAAGTATTCCCGGGCCGACGATTCTTGTCAATCAAGGGGACTATGTTCAAATTACAGTCGAAAACCGTTTGCCAGAAGCGACATCCGTCCATTGGCACGGATTAATTGTTTCCAACCGAATGGACGGCGTACCCGGCCCTGGGGGCAGCCCGATTATCCAACCGGGGGAAAGTTTTACGTATGAATTTCGCATCCAACAGTCAGGAACGTTTATGTACCACAGCCATGTCCATGATGCAAAACAAGAGTTAATGGGATTAGCAGGCATGCTTATTTCGCGCGGCATATACGAAGAACCTGTGGACCGCGATTATGTTCTGTTGCTTCAAGAGTGGGCTGTGCAGATGGAGATGCGTCAGCAAACTAGCAGCCATCCAATGAATGATCACCCTTCCAAACGATCGGCTTCAAATATATATGACATCGATCCAATGTCAATGATGTTTAATTTTTTCACAATTAACGGCAAAGCCTATCCTGATACCGCTCCTTTATTTGTCCGATATGGCGAGCGCGTCCGTATTCGCCTTGGCAATTTAAGTATGGATTCTCATCCGATGCATTTTCACGGGCATGAGTTTAGTGTCACCGCGGTTGACGGAAATCCGATTCCTATGATGGCAAGATTAAAACGAAACACGATTAATGTAGCGCCAGGAGAAACATGGAACATCGAATTTTTGGCCAACAATCCGGGAAATTGGGTCTTTCACTGTCATAAACCTCACCATACAACGAACGCACATGCAATGGAGGGAATGGGCGGCATGCTTACGATAGTCCGCTATGCGAAATAGATGAGCATTCAAGAAAAAACGGCATCGCTGCCGTTTTTTCTTCTCTTTTCGTGAAACACTCGAAACGCGCAACGTTGATCTGCAAAGCAAAAACGTAGTAAAATGAACAATAAACATTTCGACGCAGACACCTGTTTTTCAATTTTCTGGCAAAATGAGAGGGGGGAAACGAATTTGGCTGCGATTAAAGCCATTGTATTTGATGCCTACGGCACGTTGTTTGATGTACACACAGTCGTGGAAAAATGCGAGAAGTATTTCCCGACGAAAGGAAGAATGATCAGCGAAATATGGCGGCAAAAACAGTTAGAATATACTTGGTTGCGTTCACTGATGGGAAGATACGAAGATTTTTGGCGCGTCACTGAAGACGCTTTAACATTCGCCTTAAAGCAGCTCGGATTGGAGACGACCATGGACGTTCGCACTGATATTCTCCACACGTATCTCTCTTTAAAACCGTATCGTGAAGTTCCGGATTTATTAAAACAACTCAGCCGTGCTTATACGTTAGCCATCCTTTCAAATGGTTCACCAAACATGTTACATGCCGTAATTCAAAACGCCGAGTTAAGCGATTGTTTTTCCTATGTGATTAGCGTAGACGAACGAAAAACATTTAAACCTTCCATGGAAGTTTATCAACTGGCGCCGGCCAAACTGGGCATTCCTAAAGAAGAGACATTATTTGTATCATCCAATTCATGGGATGCAGCAGGGGCGAAAGTGTTCGGATTTCAAGTCTGCTGGCTCAACCGTTTTCATCAAACGTTTGATGAGTTAGATAGCCGTCCCGATTTCATTGTCAATGATTTAGAAGAACTCGCGGATCATCTAACGTAAATGCTTCGTCGCTTTCGCGCACTGCTCTTTCGCTACAAACATCATTGAACTTCAGCAGTCGAGTATTCAATCAGGCGTTTTAAAATAGCAAAACTACGAAAGATATAACACTTGCACTGAAAAGAAAAACCGAACGGCGCGCTCACCGTTCGCGATGCGTATGAATCCATTGCACAAACCGTTCGATCACTTGATCCAAAAAGTCGATGGTTGCCGCATCTAATCGATTGGCGTTAACCGAAACGCATGATAAACTAAGCGTATATTCAAACAAAGTTTGGAGGGACAACCTTGGATCAGTTGCTATACGTGTTCGTAAAAGTAGTGGAAAAAGGAAACTTCACGAAAGCAGCTGAGGAGCTGCATATGACACAGCCTGCTGTCAGCCAGCACATCCAAACGCTAGAGCGATTATTCGATACGAAACTTCTGGACAGGACAAACAAGTACGTCAAATTGAATAAAGCCGGCGAAATTGTTTATCACTATGCGAAAGAAATACTCGGACTGTATACACGCATGAATCAACTGCTTGATGATTTAATGAATCGAGCCAGCGGGGAGCTGTCGATTGGGGCCAGCTACACGTATGGCGAGTATGTTCTTCCACAGATGATCGCAAAATTGCATCAACACTATCCACTCATCAAACCAACCATCACGATCGGGAACTCGAATGAAATTGTTGAAATGGTGCGCGACCATCAGCTGGATGTGGGGATTATCGAAATGGATATCGAACCGAAAAATGTATATATTGAACCATTTGCCAAAGATCAAATGGTTGTCGTTGCTTCTGCTCATCATCCGTATGCCCAAAAAGAGACGGTGCAGATGGAAGACCTCCGCAACGCCACATGGATTGTTCGCGAAACAGGATCTGGAACAAGAAAAGCAACGGACGAATTTTTTCTCAAACACAACTTCTTTCCGTCTTCAATCATGGAATTCGGCAGTACACAGCTCATTAAAGAAGCGGTAGAAGCTGGTTTGGGGCTGACCTTTCTCTCTCTCTGGACGATAAAAAAAGAACTTTCATTTGGTACGTTAAAAATCATCCCGATCAATGATGAACCATTTTTTCGCCACTTTTCTCTCGTTACACCGAAAACTCCGTTTTATACAAAAGCCATGGAAGTGTTTTTAACCATAGTACGTACTCACCAACCTTCAATCAGCCATTCACCACAACCACCATCTCCCTAATAAAAAGACGACCGGCAGCGTTTGCGGGCCGTCTTTTTCCTTGAACGTTAAGCGATAAAAAAAGATAAAAAAGACAATAAAAGAGACACAATACACATGGCAAGAAGAGGACGCAATCCGTTTGTCCGCAATTTTCGCAAATCAACATTCAATCCAAGGCCGACCATCGCCGCCGTCAAAAGAAATGAGGTGAAGGAAGAGATATAGCTTAAGACGTTTTGAGAAACAAGAATGGCGTTTCCAAGCACATAACTACCAAGTAAACTCATCATTATAAATCCAAGCAAAAACCAAGGAAATTCTACTTTCGTTTCTCCCCCCTCCTGGCCATCGTCTTTTTTTCTTCTCCAATAAATGAGGGCAAAACTGAGCGGCACAAGCCAAAGCACTCTTCCTAACTTTGCCAGCAACGCCATAGCCAATGCATCCTGCCCAGCTGGAGCGCCCGCTAACGCGACGTGGGCAATTTCATGCAAACTCATCCCGCTCCAAATACCGTAATGTAAAGATGAAATGGGCAAAACAGGACGAATCAGTGTATACGCGATCGAGAACACCGTGCCGACAAGTGCAATCATTCCAACCGAGATAGCCGTTTCGTCGTCGTTCGATTTTAAAATGGGAGAAACGGCGGCAATCGCGGCCGCCCCGCATACCCCTGTTCCAATGCCCAGCAATAAGGATAAAGAAGGACTTGCTTTCAACACGTTTCCAACCCAAATAGTCATTAGAATGGCAAACACAATGACCGCCGCATCACGAATGACAAGCCCCCATCCTTGATGAATCAAAACATCCATATTCAACTTTAGACCAAATAACATAATGGCCAATCGCAACAAATATTTTGAAACAAATTGGATGCCCGGTCGAATCGCTTCTGGATAACCAAACAGCTGCCGATACATCACAGCAAGCAAAATGGCACAAGCGAGCGGACCTAAATGATCCAGTCCAGGTATGGATGCCAATGCCATTCCAACGGCGGCCACCAAAAACGTAAAGGCCACTCCTCCTAACCAAAAACGTTTACTTTTTTCATGGGCAGTCGAATATTGCCAAGCATTCATATTTTGATTCTCCACTCGAATCCCCCCTATTGGTATCACATAACTGTTTTTATCATATGTCCCTTCCATCAATAAGTAAAATAATAGTTTATTATTTTTATAATAAGAAATCACTTATTATAAATCCCTAAAAGTGATAAACGAGAAACTAATATTTTGATTAACGAAGAGGCAGATCCACCCGTTCCCTCAAAACGCCGCCATGATCATTGACATGAACTTTCCAACCTCACCCACGACGCCGCAACTCGAGCCAACGATCAATCAAATGAAAACGGAGAAAAAGCTTGTTCAAAACATAGTTTTCTTTCCCTGCTCCACGTTGTATAATCAAAAAAGAGGAGGTGAACAAGCATGGAACGCGATACGGTTGTGAAAGAAGTGGTTGAGGCGCTGAAAATATTCTCCCGCGACATCCGCACCCAAATTGACGAAATGGGAAGCCAGCTGAGGGCGGAAATCCAAGACACTGCTAATCAGCTGAGGGCGGAAATGCAGCAATTTCGCGCCGAGGTGAACGAGCGGTTCGACCGACTCGAGCAAAAATTCGCCGGCTTGCGCGTGGAGCTGACAGAAACGCAAGAAACCGTCCATTTCCTCGCGTCCAAAACCATCCAGCATGAGAAAAAACTCCACCATCTTGCCAAGCAGCTTGAATTCATTCGCTAGTTTTCCTTCATCCGAAAGCCGCGTTTGACTCGAGTCAAGCGCGGCTTTGATTTTTGCATCTCGGCTTCTTCGATCCCGACCAAATCCCTCCTGCCCGGCCGCGCACAAAGGTAGAGAAGAAGCTAACGATTTACGGACATCATAACAACATTTGATCCATGCGCCTGTGCGGCAAGCCGCGGTCAACATAGACCATGCTAAAAACAATCATGCATGATGGTGACAAGATCGTTTCCTCCGATGCAATGGACATATCAATCGCATAATTTCTTTCGTTCTGATGCACATAATAATTAATGTAGGAGGAAAAGATTTTACACATCGGGAGGAATGCATCATGTCGTTTCTTTGGAGCTTAATCGTCGGGGGCGTCATCGGTTGGTTGGCAGGTTTGATGACAGGACGTGACATTCCAGGCGGAATCATCGGCAACATCATCGCCGGGTTTATCGGAGCATGGCTTGGCACAGCGCTATTGGGCAACTGAGGGCCGACTGTGGGCGGATTTGACATCATCCCTGCTCTGATCGGTTCCGTCGTTCTGATTTTGCTAGCTAGCTTTGTCATTCGTCTATGGCATAGGGCGGCGTGAACGGCTTCCACTTTCCCCGCATTGCGGTCAAGAGCGGTCGGAGCTAGCCAGCTTCTTGATCATGCTAGATTTCAATATAACCCTCATGAATGGCAGGAAGGTGTGCAGAAAGCGTAGGCGTGATGTTGATTGCCGCACATAGTCCATTAATTTTCCACCTCATCAAAGAAAAACCGGGCGATTTTTTTCGCCCGGTTGATCTTCATAACGAAAGAAAACAACTTAAATTTCCCGTTGTTTCACCGTCTTGAAAAGCAGCGGAAGCTTCGTTAATTACTTTGTTTGGTATAACTGAAAATCGTCCAGTGTCCCCCATGCTCCGCCATTTGCCTTGATGCTCGCACCAATCGTCACCGTTCCGTCAGCGATATAAATATCATGGATTTCGGGGCTGCTCCAATTCAACCATCCGTTCACCGAGGCAGCCGCTCGATACTCTTTGTCTCCTGTTTTAGCATACAAATATATTTCTGCATTCGGGGCATCCCCTGCTTGCAAAAACATCGATAAATTGTAATATCCCGGCTTCAATCCCGTAATCGTCTGTTCTACTTGGAAATCAACAGCCTCATTCGAATAGAAGTGAAGGGAATAGTTTCCTGATTTCGCATCCGTAGCTTTCTCCAAATAATCCGTATGTGGAGAGGTGCCGTTTCGATAAATGATGTTCCACATCGTTCTGTCTTGATCCTCGAAGCTCGGATTGACTACATAGTTTTTCGGTGTAATTTCAAGATGGGCTTTTACCGTCTCTCCACCTTCCACTACACCTTGAATCACATATGTTCCGACGCCGGTTCTCAGTGCTTGTTCCAACGCGGCTTGGTCCCATTTCACAGAAACAAGGTGTTTGCTCCCGTCATTATATGTGGCAGTTACCGTCGTAGGCAAAACAACCTGTTCACCGAACGCAGCACGAATATATATATCTTTGATCTCATCGATTTTTAATGGGGCCACAGCTCCTGTATCCACATACTTAAACACATTTAACGACGGCAAAGGGCGCCCATTAAAATCAAACAAAGCTTGATTATCTACGGCACTTCCCCCATGCCACATCGCCGCATCAGGGTCATATTCAGCTGCAAAACTAGACGCCCAACCAGATCCGTATTTTTCCCATTTCTTTTCATTTTGCTTTAGTTGCTCAGGAGGCCCGACAGGAATCCATGCTGGTTCCCAATAAAATACACCGATCCCCGGTTTGCCTACAGCTGCCACCGCTTGAATGACATCTCTAATCGCGTTCGCTTGTCCTTGAACGGTAATAGGATAGTTCAATGTTTGTCCGGAACTCTTTGGTGCTGTATTTTCATGGCCGTCTCCATCTTCTGTCGTATACGGATAGGATGTTTCTGCCACCATAACCTTTTTGAGGTAAGTATTGGCTACATATTTCAACACAGACGTTAAATTGGCTAAAGTACCATGCCAAAACGGGTAATAGGAACTGGCGAACACATCGTAATCTACTTTATGTTCAGCAAGCGTTTTAGCTATGGATGCATATCTGCCTGGAGTTTCGGGATTAGTGAAATGCAGCACCACCAATATATTCGGACTCGTCTCCCTTACCGCCCGGCTCCCTGCATTCAACAACTCACATATTTTAGCCCAATCCGTTTCACCGACAAAAGCCCCGTTTGTTTCATTTCCAATCTGCACCATGCCGACTTGGATCTTTTCTTTCAACATTGCTTTTAAACTTTCTTTCGTGAATCGGTATAAAGCTTTCTTTTTCGCTTCAAAATTGAGTTTTGCCCATGCTTTTGGAGGGCGTTGTTTGGCAGGATCGGCCCAAAAATCGGAATAGTGGAAGTCCACTAGTAGCTTCATCCCGCTGGCCGTAGCCCGTTTTCCAATCTCAATGGCCTTTTCCAAATCATTATTCCCGCCTCCATAGCCATGCCCTTTGGCATCATAAGGATCGTTCCATACGCGCACCCGCACATAATTGATCCCAGCTTCTTTTAGCGTTTTAAAAATATCTTGCTTCTTACCGGCCGCATTGTAAAATTTCACCCCGCTGTCCTCAAGTGCGATAATGCTAGAAACATCCACCCCTTTAATGAACTCTTTGCTTAGGCCATCCACCCTTTTTACGAAAATATCAGCCGGAACCGGCTTTGGCATCTCTCTGCCTCCCGCGCTGTTCAGCGATACCAACTGAAAATGATCCATATAGCCCCAAGCGTTTGGTTCCCCAGTAACTATTGCACCGACTTCAAAGTTAGATGCCTCTTCTTCCAGAGTGAATTCCAATTTAACCGTCTCCCAAGAATTATATCCTTTTGTAACAACAGCATCCGCCATCTTATCACCCGCGAACAATTGAATATAACCCGCTTCGTCTCCTGCTCCTCCCATCGATTGAACGGACAGTTCATAACTCCCTGGCGGCAGCTGTCCGATCGTTTGTTTCAACGTGAATGTTTGATTTCCGTTCGCTATATCACGAATCCAGTATTTAAAGGCGCTATCTCCTTCATTCGGAACGATCCATGCATCATTTGAATAAGAAAAACGCTGTAGATCAACAGAACTCCAATCCTGTGTAGTGACTGTCCATGACCCATCAGCCCAAAAATCAGATTCAAATCCCCCGTTAATTAAATAATTATAGGAATCAGCCGCTGCTTTATGAATATGATTGGACGAAAACGACATGATCATCACCATCATCGCGACTAGTACGAAAAGAAATTGTTTTCCCATCCTCTCCCCCGCCTCCATGAATATTTTCAGAACATAACGCACCCAAAAAACTTGATTGACTACCTTATGGAACCTGACCGTCCTGTCTGCTATCTGATAGATTTGTTGCTTGAACGAACCTCTCTCCTTTATCTCCTTTTCTCCACGACCCGCACCTCGTATTTATCCAGCATAATCTCCCCTACAATTTCCTCACCAGTGAAGAGATCCTTCACCTTTTCCTCAAGAACTACAGCCTGTTTTTCCTCCGTAAAATTCATAATAAACACATAATCACATTCCGGCGCTTGCCGCGCTTGCACGGATACTCCTTTTTCATGTTTTACAAACAAGACAGGCCTCAGATCCAGTTTTTCCATCAATTCTTGATAAAAATCTCTATGGAATTGATCCTCTAGGCGGCCGCCAATATAATAGGCTTGGCCTTTCCCGTATTGGTTGCTCGTCACAGCGGGCGTATCCGCATAAAAATCATCTTCATAAACTCCTTCGACTGTTGCGGCATGAATCTTGATCACCGTTGCATAGTCTTTCAGCTCGTAAGATCGTCCACGATAGTGAACCGAATTCCGATCGCGTGGATAAAGTGTATCCGTTTCTATCGGCTCCATGCCGAACATTTCCCTCAAGTCTTGATGCCAACCTCCTAAATACGCTAAATCATGTTCGTCGACGATCCCGCTTATATAGGTCATGACAAGCGTCCCACCGTTCGCTACAAACTCTTTCAAACGAGCAATCGTCTCTTCGCTCACTAAGTAAAGCATCGGCGCAATAAGCAACTTGTAGCGGGAAAAATCATGCTCTTTTGTGATTACATCAACAGGAATATCACGCTCCCAAAACGGACGATAATGTTGTACTAGTGTTTGCGGATAGCGCTTCGTTTCGGCCGCAAACCCTTGCGCATCATTTAACGCCCAATTGTTTTCCCAGTCATACAAAATCGCCACTTCCGCCGGCCGGTTGGTTCCGACGATGCCAGACATCTTCTTGAGCGCCTTTCCGACTTCGGCGACTTCTTGAAATACACGGCTGTCTGTTCGATTGTCGTGGTCGACAACCGCGCCATGAAACTTCTCAAACGATCCCCGCGACTTGCGCCATTGAAAATAGAGGATGCTGTCGGAACCATGGGCGATCATTTGCATCGAAGATAAAAAGTGCATGCCTGGCCGCTTCGCTTTGTTCACTTTATGCCAGTTCACTAAACTCGGCGTGCATTCCATCAATAAAAACGGCTGCTGCTTCAGACTTCGATATAAATCATTGATAAAACCGACTTTCATGGCCAAATCGGCGGTGCTTTCCCAATCATTGTGCCAAGCAGGGTAGGCGTCCCAACTAATGACATCAAGATGTTTCGCAAACTTGCTGTAGTCAAGCCCTTGAAAAGGAATTAAGTCATGCGTATCCGCCATAAAATTCGTTGTAATCGGAATATGCGGTGTCAACTCCCGAAGCGGAACGATCTCGTTTTCAAAAAAGGAAATCGTCTGATCTGTCACAAACCGTTTCCAATCAAGATTCAACCCATGAATCGTATGTTCACCAATCGGAGACGGCGACTCGATTTGCGACCAGTCGGTGTACGTATGGCTCCAAAACGATGTCCACCAAGCGGCATTCAGCGCGTCAAGGTCATGATTGTATTTCTTTTTCAACCATTCGCGAAACGCCTCTTGGCACAGATTACAATGGCATTCCCCGCCGTATTCGTTGGAAACGTGCCACATGAGCAAAGCAGGATGATCTCCGTACCGTTCCGCCAGCAATCGATTGATATGTTGAGTTTTTTCGCGGTATACGCTCGAGGTAAAACAATGATTATGCCGCCCACCATGCAACTGTCGAACACGCGCCGCATTCACCCGCAACACTTCCGGATACTTTTGCGACAACCATGCTGGCCGGGCGCCGCTTGGCGTGGCCAAAATCACCCGCCCGCCAATACGGTAAATGTCGTCAAACACTTTATCGAGCCATTCAAAACGATAAACCCCTTCTTCCGGTTCGAGAGCAGACCAAGCAAACACACCAACCGTGAATGTGTTTGTATGGGAGAGTTTCATCAACTCAAGATCCGCCTGCAAAATATCCGGCCGATCCAGCCATTGATCAGGGTTGTAGTCTCCTCCATGAAGAATGAAGTTCGCTTGTGTTGTATACGTTCGTTCATATTTTGGCATCATGTCGTCCCCTTTCACTGCATCATCCTTTGATTCCACCCAATGTCAATCCGGACACAAAGTTCCGTTGCAACATCAAAAAGACAATCGCTACGGGAATGCTAATCAGAAGCGCCCCGGCTGCAAACGTTGTATAGCTCGCCCCCATCACTTCGTTAACGAGATTATACAGCCCTATCGGAAGCGTATAAGCATCAGGAGTTCGGAGAATGGCCGATGATAAAACAAAATCGCCAAGCGGTCCGGTAAATCCGTTCATCGCCACGACCGCAATCATTGGCTTAGATAACGGCAAAAGAATTTGGAAAAAGATCCTCGTACTGCTCGCCCCATCGATTTTGGCGCTTTCGTCCAAATCTCTCGGGATCGAATCCATATATCCCTTCATCAAGTACGTATTCATCGGAATTTGCCCGCCGATATAAAGCAAAATTAACAGCCAGTGACTATTGATCATCCCGAGCATTTGCGCCAAAACAAATAAGGCAATCAATGCTGAAAATTGTGGGACCATTTGCAGCAACAAAAATAACGTTAACGCATTTTTTCTCCCTTTAAAGCGAAATCGTGAAAAAGCATAGGCCGTAAATGAAACGCTGATAACGGAACCGATCATTGTAAAAAAACTGATTTTCATCGAATTCCAATACCAACGTGCATACGGCAGGCTTTCCTTGCCAGCAAACAATTCACGATAATGGTCAAAAGTAGGGTTATTCGGAATAAGAGTCGTGCTAATTAAGCTGTTCCCCGGATTCAGACTGGCGCCAATTGTCCAAAGCAGCGGATAGATGATCGCCATGGCGACAAACGTTAAAATGGCATAGGATACAAAGAGGCGAAGGAACTTTTTTGACCTCACACTGGCTCTCATGTTCTATACTCCCTCCCTCTAGAAATGTTGATCTATCAAGGCTTTTCGGCCTCTCAGGGGTGTCCAAAAAATATTTTTCGACAAAATCCCTTACATCCTTTTTCAGTTTTGTGGATATCTTACAGACCTAGGGTGCGCTTCGCGGCCACGGCTGGTTATATTTTCCTGCCRCGGGGGGAAGCATATTCGATGCACCCTTTGGATCTCCGCGTCGCTGATGAGGACGAACCCTCCCATGTCTCCGGGCGTCTTCGCGCCAACATTCCCTCGTTCGGTCTCGTCATCAGGCGGAGGCCGGCCAAGCTCCTTTAGGGACTCAAGGTCGAATGGATGAAATCACGCCAGCTTCTCCGGTGTCATCTCGTTGTCCAACGATTCTTCCGTTCGCAGGGGGGAGGCCTTAGGCCGCCYGTTGCACCTGGGACAAGACGTCCTGTTTCATTCGCTCCGCGTCAAACGCTTGTTTCTTCGTACAAATCGCAAACAGCACATTCAACAGCTTCCGGCACAAGGCGACGATGGACTGCTTTCCGGTCAGCGGATTGACGGATCGGGTCGTATAATACTCATGCAGCTCGCGAAACGCCTCGTTATGCCGAATCAGCGGAATCACCGCCCGAAACAGCACTGATCGCAGCCGTTTCCGTCCCCGTTTGGAGATGTGCTTTTGCCCTTTGCGCTGGCCGGAGGAGTTCTCCTTGAGCGTCAGGCCCGCCAACTTCACCAATTGGCGCGGGTCCCGATAATGGGCGAAGCTGCCGATCTCCGCCAGCAGATCGATGATCGTGGCGTCTCCCAACCCGTCGACCGTTTTCAACCATTGGTACTCCATCGTCGTTTGAACCAATGCCTTCAACTCGGCGTCCAGTGCAGCGATCTCCGCCTCCAATTGGCGGTATCGGCGGACGAGCGCGGCGATCTCAAACCGGGCCATCGCTGTCCCTTCCGTCACCCCAATCGAGTCCTTCGCGGTGTTGATCAACGCCTGAATTTTGGCCTTCTGCGGGCATTTCATCCCTTCGCTTTGCCGGTACACCTCAAGAAGCTCCTCCACCGTCCGGCCGGCCATATCAGCCGGAAGCGGCGTCCACTCCAACACCGAAAGCGCCGTTTTCCCCAAGTCACGAAACACGGTCCAAAACTCTGGAAAATACCGATCCGTCCAGCGGACGATCGCGTTTTTCACCGCCGTCTGTTCCTTGCGGAGCTTCTCTTTGAGCGTGCTCCCCACGCGCAAATCGGCTTCGATCTCGTGCAGCAGCCGGGGAACGAGGAATCGTCCGTCTTTTGCCAGTCTGGCAATGACCAGGGCGTCTTTGGCGTCGTGTTTCGTCGGCAGGTTGTCATCGAGTTCTTTCGACCGGCACACATGCGCCGGGTTGACCATGACCAACGGGATCCCGTTCTCCTCGAGGAAGTAGGCTAGGTTCAACCAGTAGTGCCCGGTCGGCTCCACGGCGACGATCACCTCTGACTTCCCAAACGCTTGCATCGCCTCCTGAATCGCTTTATACAGCTGCTGAAACCCCTCTTTCGACTGGAAGATCGGGAACGACTTGCGAAGCACGCGCCCCCGGTCATCCACGAAGCAGGCGTAGTGGGTTCGTTTCGCGATATCGATGCCCACGACAAGCGTTTGTTCCGTAACTTGATCAATTTTATAGTTTTGTGTACAATTCATCTGAAGTCCTCCTTGGCATGATGGTAGGTATTGTTTGACACCCCTGCATCATACCAAGAGGGCTTTTTTTGATCAAGTCCCCGGAAAAGCTCCTAACGGGAATGCTCCTCTAAAAATTGGAGAAGTTTGGAACCATAACCTTTACCTTGAATTTCATTATTGATGCATAATTCTGCTAAATAAAAAGTTATTCCTTGATATGTTTTTTTGCTGTTTCCTGCTATAAAACCAATTGGAGTTTCATTGTTTTTCCAAAAAAATCCCGTAAAATTAGGAGTATGTAACAAATCCGTAAGCCTTTCTTTAGCAGTTTCATACGTCCAACTTTCATTCCAAGGCTCACTATTAAAAACTTTAATATATAGTTCAATACATTGTTCCAAATTATCTGTTGTAATTGGTACAACTGTTTCTGCCACTAAAAATTCCTCCTCCCAATATAATTCTTCAACTCCCCTGCCCTTAGCCAAACATTAAACAAGTTTCACCACAGATGATGGAAGTTAATTCATTCTTCCATGGGAGACAACCATACCGCATCTATGCATCACCATCAGAAGAATGAAAATGTGAAATATATTATGTCTATACTGCTCTTATAGCTGAAGTCAGAGGTCGATTACAAACTGATACTTCGAGTTCGTATGGGAGTGTTACCTTTTTGGATTCAGAAATTTTCAGGATAGTAGATAGTAAAACAGGAAACTTTGTTAATTAAATAAGAACCTCAATCTCTTTTACAAAAACAGCTTTACCTGTAATTTCTACTTCATATGAATCCTCATTTTTCATCACATTTACTTCTACTCTTCCATCTCTTCCAATTTCCTGACCTTGTTCAATTAAAAGGTTTAGGTTTAATACGTTATTATCTGCGATATATTTTGCATAATATGCGCCCATTACCCCAGAAGCAGTTCCTGTTACTGGGTCTTCAATCGTGCCAGAGAAAGGCGAAGAAAAATGTCGAGCATGCATATGTGCATTTGAATCATAAGTTTCTAAACAAAAAGGGTGGACAGAAGCCATTGGCATTTCTTTCAATATACTTGGGAAGAGCTTATTATTGGGTTTCATTCTTTTGAAAGCACTTAGGGTTTTTATTGGAATTAATAAAGTCCAAGTACCTGTACTTCCGTATAAAATCGGTAAGTTCGGTTCTATATCGTCTTTTTTCAGCCCTATGGAAAAGGCTAAATCTTCAACTGAACCATTAAATTCTTTAAATTGTGGAGATGCTTGTTTCATCGTTATGTCTATTTCGTTTTGTGAATTTCGATTTATTCTTATTGGCAGAACTCCTGCTTTGGTTTCTATTGTTAAATCACTCTTTTCTTTTAGTAATTCTTTTGTTTTTAATGCATAAATAGCAGCCATTGTTGCATGACCACATAGATTCATTTCATGTCCAGGTGTAAAATAACGAATTCTAACGTCCGCTTTATCAGATTTAAGAGGGAAAGCTGTTTCATTAAAGCCTACTTTTAACGCTATTTCTTGCATTTCCTTTTCAGTGAATTGGTCTCCATCTAAAACTACACCTGCTGGATTCCCCATATTTGGCTCATTACTGAATGCATCGTAATGATAAACTTTGACTTTACTCATTTTCATTACCTCCAGAATAAGATTAATCATTTCAAGGTTTTCTGCTTGATAGTCTCTCTTAATGCTGTCCTTTACTTCAACAAAAAAAGCATTACTTCCTGCTTTTTGAAGTAATGCTCCTATTAATCTTTTGGTGAATATCACCATTTTAATTCCTTAAAAAATGGTTGGACATATTGACAAGAATTTTCTTTATTTAATGTCTGTATCCACCTGAAAATTAACTCAGCTGCTTCAAATGCTTCCATATCTGCATCTGATGAACCAGAATCCGTTTTTAATCGACCTGGATGAATCACACTTACATGAATGCCTTTACTATTTAGTTCATTGTGTAAACATATTGACAGCATATTTTGAGCAGCTTTTGCTATTCGATATGAGTAAGAAAAGTGTCTATCTTTAAACTCGCCAGAAGCCATCTTTGATAAAGAACCGAGTCTGGAAGAAACATTGATTATTCTTGGATTTGAGGAATTAAAAAGAAAAGGAAGAGTAGCTTGAACGGTTCGTATAATACCTAAGCAGTGAATATTGAATAAATCATATACCTCACTGGTATTTACCTTGTCTATTTGGTACTCACCCCCTGGAATTCCCGCATTGTTAATTAGTATGTCAATCTTATTTGTATATTTTTTAATAGTTAATTCTATATTTTTTTTACACGAATCTAAGCCAACATCTCCTTCAATTGGATAACATCTTTCACTAAACTCTTCCCTAATTCTTTGAAGTGCAGTATTATTTCTTATCAAAGGAAACACAATATAATTATTCGCGTGAAATACTTTTAGTAACTCATAACCTAAACCTCTGTTTGCCCCAGTAATTAAAACATGCCCACTCATTTTTTAACTCCTTTCGAGTGTATAATCTTCATTCGAATAAAAATACTAAATCTCTATTATACCTTGTAAACTAGCACATTATTTCAGAATCCCTTTTTCAAATTATTTCAGGCGGATTCGGAAATAATGTGCAAAATTTTTGCGGATTGTTCCGGATTTTGCACATTCTTTCGGAACATTTGCACGCTCTTTCAGATGAAGATTTCCAGCGCGCCTGATGGACCGATGGAAAAGAGAAAGCACAAAAGAGGCCGATTCGGCCCCTTTCGTGCTAATACCCCATTTCCTCTGCGGCCATGCGCACCACTTCTTCGTCAATGGCGTCCTTTTTCAGCTGATACCCGTATAACAGGCACGTCGTGGCCAACGTGTTGATCACCCGAGGCCATCCCCGCGACTGCAGAGCAATCGCCTCTAACGCCGATGGAGTGAAGATCGGATGCTTCGCCCCGGCCTGTTTCATCCGATGCTCGATGTAGCCCGCCACCTCTTCCCTCTCCAGCGGCCCCATCCGGTATCGCATGATGATCCGTTGGTCGAGAGGGTGGTGCTGATTGAGCCGCAGCTTCCCCTGTAAATGGGGCAGCCCGGCCAAMATCAAGACAAATGGGTTGGTCGAATCCATCTCAAAGTTGAACAAGATSGCGATGTCCTGTAAAAATGCATCCTTYGCTAAATGCATCTCGTCCAAAATGAACACCGGCGTGATCCGTCGTTCATGATRCAATCGCTCGATCGCCTGCTGGATTTGGCGGAAGAGGTCTACCTTGCGGTACTTCGGTTCCTCTCCTAATCCCAAGGCCAGCCCACGGTAAAAATCCATCACGCCTCCGGTGGATAACGGAAAGTAGACGACATGATACAATGATGGATTCAATGATTCTTTCAGCGCCCGAAGGGCGAACGTCTTGCCCGCCCCCGGCTCTCCAATCAACAGCCCGATCCCCCGGGTTCGTTTCACGTACTCCAGCGCCCGCAACGCTTCCTGAAACGGCGCCCCTTGATACGCCTCGGACGGGTCTGTTTCTTTCGCAAACGGCTCCCGCGAAAGGGAGTAAAACGATTTATACACCGTGTTCTCCCTCCTTCGCCGGAATCGCCGCAAACGGGGACCGATGGCGTTTTACATAGGCGTTGTCCTCCAAACGAACCCGAACGGCCTCCGCCACCTTCCTTCCATCTTCGTACACATAGACGCCCCGTTCGTCATAGCGGAGTTCAATCGATTGCCCAATGAACCGGGGCGGCACTTCATACAGCTGCTTGTTCAAGGTGATCGTTCCATCGGCTTTGACCTTGCGKTGCTCCCGYTTCAGAAAAATCGCATCCAGCCAATCGCCATCTTCGATGAACGACACGAGATGCACTTGCGATTGAAACACCTCATGCGRCGTTTTTCCGTCCAGYGAGGCGTGCGGTTTTCGATGATACTCCTCTTCAAGCCACCTCCAAAARCGCTCGTTCAGCTCTTCGAGCGACTTCGGGGGATCCAACTCCAGCAGCGGATAAAACCGCGTCTGTACGGTGCGGAAGAACCGTTCGATTTTCCCTTTGCTTTGCGGGTCATACGGCTGGGTGTGGATGAGCGTAATTCCCATCTCGGCGCACGCATACTGCAGCACCTCGGATCGATAAATTTTCCCGTTGTCCGAGTAAATGCGCTTCGGCTTCCCGCAACGAAGCACCGCTTCCTTCGTGACGATCCGCAGCCCGTCAAACTTCTCCGAAGGGAAACTATACGTACGGCACCAACCGCGAGCAGTCATCGATATAGGCGATCAAAAACGTTTTCTGGGCTTTCCCATTGACTCGAATCGTTGGTCCATGGGATAAGTCCCCTTGCCAAAGCTCATTGATCTGGTCATACGCAAAGCGCTTTCGCTCCGGCATGGGCAAGATTTCTTTCCCGACAAGGTTGTGTTTTTTCAACAATCGGTATATAGTAAAGTAAGAGATATGGTTTTTTGGGATTTCCCCCTGCTCGATCAGGTGTTCGTAGAACACCGTCACGGGCATGGTGGGATGTTCTTTTCTTAGGGCTAAAATATGATCCTCATCATCGGGCGACAGACGCCTGGAGCGGCCGCGGTCCGAACGGCGCTTCGGCTTTAAGGCGTCAAAGCCCCCTTTTTTGTATCGGGTGCACCAATCGAGGATCGTCTTGGCTGCGATTCGTTTGTCGCCCTGGTGGGGAACATGGTGCACTCGCTCGCTCACCTCTTTCAGATACGCCTTCGGTTCCACCTGCCCATTCACCAACGGAGCGATTAGCCCGTACCGAAACAGGGCAATGTCGTGTCTCATCGACTCATCCATTCGAATCTCCTCCTTGTCTCACTTGGAATCAGGACCGTTCCGGTCCGTCTGCCCTTATCGTACCGGATCGCTTTTTCTCCGTCGATAGGAAAGGTTTGTGGGAACCTCAACCATTCCAATTTAGGATATGTATGTAAAATCAGGATCCCATTTGATTCGCAAAAGGGTGTCGGAATCCGTCCTTCCACATGTCTCTGATGACCGAATAGAGACCGTGTTTCTCCAACGTCCGGATCCACCAGGAAGCCCGTTCCTTTTCTTTTTTCACGATAGGGCCTATGATCCTCCACCGCCTCGCAAAAAAGCTGTGAAGGTTTGATAGGTTTCGGCAGAACCGCCGGACATAAAAGAGGATGCCGTCCTTTGTCGGGAGAAACGGAGCCCGGTTCGTCCCCTCGGTCAATCCCAACTGCTCTTTCACGACTTGCCATATGGCGGACAACGTATACTGAAAATACGGGAGGAGAAAGGAAGGCAGCACACTCACCGTCTTCAAGCATTCCCGACAGCGATACCGGACAATCCAAATGCGATCATCACCATGTGGGGTCAATGCGTTTCGCTCATAGTAACCGTGGCGGTGCAACGGGCGCTTGGCCCGGCAATGCGGACACTGTGTCAGAAGAGGGAAGTCGTTTTCTTTTCCACGCTCTGCATACGTTTGGACGTCAATGCCAAAGTCATGAAATTGAATCACGTCCTCCTTCCCCTCCTMTGAACCGATGGATTTTCTCTTCCGAAATAATTCACAAAAAATTTAGCACATTCTTTCAGAAAAGGGGAGAGGGCTTTCTGAARGAATGTGCAAAAAAATGGCTCTTTTGTTCCGAAATAAAGTGATAATTTACAGTYRWRAYGTAACWAYYCRGCCTSGWACATAGAMAARMTTTWCGWKAKYMKKWTWSTWMRWACSKTGGGAMCWTGCAKASKAGAGGTGTWYCATSAWMGAYATKRKWGTGCTGACAGSAAWGGYRAAKKTTRCKWTCWSGCTTGACCMMGRMGTCTGGATYTTCGACGACCGGAAAGTAGACATGGATGCGTATTTTTCGGAGCCGGCTCCACAGCCGACGGAAGCGGAGCAAGAGGACGAGGAAATCAAAAAGCTGTCGGCATTTTGGGACCGAGAAATTCAAGAGGGCGCCGTTTTTCCGCCGACGTTGAAAACGGAGCGGCGCTTTTTGAAGGAGAAAATCATCACCGGCTCGTTCGGCATGCCGTTTGCCCCATTTTTGCGAAACGCTGAGCCGCATGAAGACGCGTCTGAACTTGTCATTGAGACGGAACATGGAGAAACAGTGATCCCTCTGGAAAAGGCGTACGACCTGATTTTCGCTTTTTCCAAAAACGGAAAACCGTTGCGCGACGACGGTCCGGTGCACATTTATTTTGGCGACGGTTCCAACCGCGAGGCGCCGATTACTCATGTGCGTCGGCTCGTCGTCCGATGACCGGGGCTGACCCAAAAGTCCGCCAAAAAGCGGACTTTTGGAGTCAGCCCTCTTTGGTTTTTGTATATTTTACCAAACGGAAGAAAATTCCGACTCTGTTCACCCCCCTGATTTACGCCACCAAGGACAATTGCTTGTCCCTAGCGGCTTTTTTGAGAAGATTGTGGGCAGCACAAATCAGCCCCCATTCGATGGAAACTTTTTGGAGGCCTCGCAGGACAAAGCGACGAAACCCGCGATTTTGTTTGATTTGCCCAAACACACTCTCAATGTCGGTTTTGCGTTGGCGGTATCGGGCTTGCCCTTCTTCACTCTCCAGCCGTTCGCGGGCTTTCTGTTTTTGTTCATGGGTGTAAGCGTAAAGGAGAATTTTGGTCATCATTTTCGGATGATAGGCGGAGGTGCCCCCTCCTTTGTAGTAAGGGAGAAACGTCTCCATGGGGATGCGTTCAACCATCTCATGAACCACGTGGGCCATGTTATCCCGCGGAATGAGATCGGCGATGTTGCTTGGCAAAGAGAGGTTGTCCATGGTATACTCTTTAAAGGAAATATGATCATGTTTCATAAAAGAATCGCCCTTCTTTCGGTGGTAGTGGTTTCGGTGACTCTATTCTACCAGAAAAAAGGGCGATTCTTCTATATTTGGGGCAAAAAAGTGGGGGCTGATCCCAAAACGCATTCGCGTTTTGGGTCAGCCCCTTTTTGTTGCAGCATGATGGATCATGCAGTCGACAAGGCCGGTTTCCCTTAGCCGACCTCGTTAGGCGACGGCTGCTGCTTCATATACTGTAATACATCGAGGTCGATTTTTCCTTTCTCCACTTGGCGCTCCTCAAAATTTTCTGTATGTATATACACGGTCAGCGCCTCATGAAGCGCCTCGCGATCCGCCGAGCGCTCTTTCGACAAATAGCCGAGACGGACCAACTGCGCGGCCACCTCTTCTTGGACGGCGCCTTCCACCGCCGTCACCTTTTCAGGACGAGGCTTCTCAAAATACAACTGGCGCAACTGATACAAGCGAATGAGCTCATCGATCGGCCGCGGGTGATCATCGACACGCAAGTCGATATAACGGTCGTTGTAGCCGCCATATCCCCCTCCTTCTTTCACGACAAGCAAAGCGGCCGACTGTTGCCCGCGGCGGTCGCCCCCCGCTGCCTGACCAGCTTGAAGCGCCTTTAGCAATCGCTCGGCGAGCGGACCTTTTGTCTGCTCAAACGTCCTTCCCATTGCCAGCACCGTTTCCTCCCCGGCTAAAATATTGCCTTGCGCTGCATAGTTCGGTCCGGTAATGCCGCCCGCCCACGGGTAACATTTTTTTCCGGTGAACGTTGCTGCCCGTCCTTTCGCATCCACGATGCCGACCTGGCGCAAATCGCGCTCGCTGTCATCGGCAACGAGCAACTCAAGCGTTTCTTGCGCCGTTTTCCCTTGTTCCATCCATTCGAGGCCGCGTGGGCCGTATGACGTGTTGGCATATGACTGCGTCGCCACGGCGCCGACGCCCGCTTTCGCCCACGGCACGACCGCGCCGACGCCTAAAAATTTCGATTGAACAGCGATTCCAAGCTCCTCGGTCGCCGGATCGAACGCGACGATCGAAAACGTCGCGACAACATCTTTCGGAATGCGTTTCATTTTCTTACCCTCCACGCTACTTCCATTTTTTTATTCTCCTTATATTTCTCCTCTTCCCTCCCATCTTCCTCCCTCTTTCAAAAAATAGCGGGGGAAACAGCCGTTGCCCGGCCGTCTCCCCCCGCATGCCCATCATCCGCCTAGCACCATGTTGCCCCGACGATAATGAGCAAAATAAACAAGACGACGATCAGCACGAAACCGTAGCCGCCATAACCCGGGTAGCCGAAGCCATAGCCACCCCAGCCATACAAGCCATATGGCATATTCGTCACCTCCTTGTTAGCAAGTAAGAGGCATCAGTACACCCAACCACCGACACATGCGCATCCGACAATAATCAACAAGATGAACAGAACGACGATCAACGCGAATCCGCCGCCGTAAGCTGCACCCATTTGCCAGCACCTCCTTCGTTTTTGTACTAGTAGACTATTCAGAAGCCGAGGAAATGGTTAGATGTTTCAGCAAAAATGGGTATTTGCCGCAGAAATGGAAAAAAAGCGGCCCGTTCTCGGACCGCTTTTATGCTTTAAGCGAGCTTCGCTTCCATTTTTTCCGCCCTGACGCCTGCTTGATTTGAACAGCAGAAAACAAAATAAGCGCCGCCCAGATGCAGCTAAACGCATAAAAATGCGCTTTCGTAAACGGCTCGCCAAACAAAAAGACGCCAAGGAGAAGGCTGATCGTCGGCGAAATGTATTGCAAAAAACCAAGTGTTGTCATCGACACACGCTTCGCCCCTTTGGCGAAATACAAAAGCGGCACGGCCGTCGCCGGCCCGGCTCCAGCCAACAGCGCCCATTGCCACCATTCGGCCGTCTTGACGAGGGCTGGCGTTTCGTTGTACACCCATAATAAGTAAACGGCTGAAAGCGGCATGACGGCCATTGTTTCAAGCGTCAAGCCAATGGACGAGTCAACGCTGGCCAGTTTTTTCACTAAGCCGTAAAACCCGAACGTCAATGCGAGCGATATGGCGACCCACGGAAACGCGCCATATTCCGCCGTCATCGCCGCCACGCCGGCGGCGGCCAGAAGAACAGCGGTCCACTGCCCTACGCTCAGCCGCTCGCGCAGTACGATCGTCCCAAGCGCCACACTGACAAGCGGGTTGATATAATAGCCGAGGCTCGTTTCAACAACATGATGATGATTCACCGCCCATATGTAGACAAACCAGTTGGCGCTGATGAGCACGGCAGCAGCGGCGATCCCCCATGCCTTAGCCGGCCGACGGCGCATCGCCCGAAGCTCCCGGCGGAAGGCGTCAGGCTGCCCAGTCGCTGCCAAAAGGATGGCCATAAACACGAACGACCAAACGATGCGGTGCGCCAAAATCTCAAGCGCCGGGCGCGCCTCAAGCAGTTTCCAATAGAGTGGCAGCACTCCCCACAACAAGTATGAGGCGGCGGTGTACAAAACCCCTTGCTTTTCTTCACTGAAATGCCCCATATGATGTTCTCCTTTTCCCTAATCGCTTCCGTTCCATTATACCGCCGCCGCCTCATTTTATCTATAAAAAAACACGACCGCGTCATCCGGCGTGTTTTTGTGAACAAAACGAGGGGAAACCGACGCAAAACGGGATGCGCCCGCCCCCTTTCACCGTCTTGCCTAGCCGCACTGTTTGACCCGTCTTCCCCTTCTTTTCCGTCCGGCTTCCTACCAGGCGACACATACACAACCGACAATAATCAACAAAATGAACAAAACAATGACGAGCGCATAACCGCTGCTGACCAAACTGCTCATGGCGGACACCTCCTTGATCCCGTTGACGGGACCATCATATGCGTCCGCCCGCCCAAACGACCGGGCCAACGCCCATTTTTGCAAGCTGGCGCCTATTTTTCTTTCGTCCCCGTCTCCCCCCACCAACCTTTGCGCTTAAAATACAGGGCAATGAGGACGGCGACGGTCGCCATCAGCAGCAGGGCGAACGGATACCCGTACCGCCATTTCAGCTCGGGCATAAACGAAAAATTCATGCCGTAGACACCGGCAATAAACGTCATCGGCAAAAATATGACGCTCACCAATGTCAATGTTTTCATAATGACGTTCATATGATCGGATTTGAGCGACAGTTGCAAATCGAAAATGGCGGACAATGATTCCTTAAATGCGTCGAGCGCCGCCGGCACGCGGGCGAAACGGGAGGCCACCTCATCGATGTATGGATTCGTTTCCGCGTTGATGTACGGCAGCTCGGCATGGCGGATCGTTTTGATCGCCTCTTCCTGCGCTTCGGCCACTTGCCGCAGCTCATGAAGATGGGTTTTCATCCGGTAAATTTCACGCCCGATTTCATTGGCGAACGGCGTCGCAAACACTTGCCGCTCAAGCGCCTGAATGCGGTCGGCGATTTGGTCGATCACCTGCAAAAAGCGAGTGACGGCTAAGTCCAGGAAATGGTAAAGAACATATCCAGGGTACAGCGCCTGATCGCGATGATCCAACAGCCGTTCTTTCACATGGCCGATAAACGGGTCATCTTCATCCATATAACTGATGATATGCCGCTCGGCGGCAAGCAGGCGAATGTTCGCCGTTCGGCCGGACGGACGGATGATAAACAACGATGCAAAAAGGAATCCTTCGTACTCATCGACCAGTGGAATGTCTGTTCCACCTATAAGCCGTTTTCGGGCGAGCGGATGAATCGACAGCGAGGAGAGGAGCCGTTCCAAATCCGGCTTGGCGGCGGCGGTGAAATGAAACCAGCACGACTGGCCGCCCGCCGGCGCATGCCGTTCGTATATTCCGCCAAGCGGCAAGCGGGGGCTCGGATGGATGGCCATACACGAGTCTCCTTTCTAACTGATGCGTTTATTCGTATTGTTTGCCGTTTGCCGAAAAACTACTCCTCGCCGGCCGCCGAAAAAACGGCCGGAACATCGGCGCAGCAACGCCGCCCCGTGCCCGCCGAAAGCCGCTTTTGTCCGCCGAATGGAACGATGCCTTAACAAAGCAGGAGCGTCCATCGGACGGCAGCATTCGAAAAAAAGGAGGACCATCCCTCCCTCTTGATCGGCAGGCGGTTGGGGCGCGACGGCCGCGCCCCCGTTTGCTTGGCCTCCGCTCAGCGCACCGCTTCCGGCTCCACATGAACGTGCGTCGCCCGGATGTTATGCCGTTTTCTCATTAAACGCTCGACCTCGTCGGCAATTTCATGGCTTTTCACTACCGTCAACTGCGAATCGACGCGGATGGTT
Organism: Geobacillus sp. LEMMY01; assembly: GCF_002042905.1. Classification (NCBI taxonomy): domain Bacteria; kingdom Bacillati; phylum Bacillota; class Bacilli; order Caryophanales; family Anoxybacillaceae; genus Geobacillus; species Geobacillus sp. LEMMY01. The sequence continues at coordinate 16,682 of NZ_MVKA01000034.1, read as the reverse complement.
ACTTCGAGCACAACGTCATTGCCGAGCATGCGCGCCTTAATGTCCGCGACATCGCGCACCCCGCTGACCGCAGCGATTTCTTGCCGGTAAATGGCGAGCTTTCTTTCATCAAACCCGTCGGTCAACGCATGGGCCGTTTCCATAAACACCTCCCACGCCGTCTTGCAAATGAGCGCACCAATGACGAGCGCCGCCAACGGGTCAAGCCATGCCCACTCAAGATGCGCGCCGACAATCCCAAGCGCGGCGCCAATGCTGACGAGTGCATCCGATAAGTTGTCTTTCGCTACGGCCGCCAGCGCCATGCTGTTCGTCCGCCGCGCCAGCCGCACATTGATGACATAGATGATGAACATCACTGCTGCTGAAGCAAGGGCGACCGCTGCCGCCAGCCAATCGGGGGCGGCCTCCCTCCCGCCGCCAAGAAGCGTGCGGGCACCGTCTGTAATCACATCAATACCGATGGACATCATGAAAAAGGCGGCCAACAGCGACGAAATGTTCTCCGCCCGCGAATGTCCGTACGGATGATTGCGGTCGCGCGGTTTTTTGGCAATTTTCATGCCGATATAGACAGCGACGGAAGCCATCACATCGCTCAAATTGTTCCATCCGTCCGCTTTCACTCCGTCCGATCCGGCTGCCGCCCCGGCCAAAAGCTTGCCGGCTGCCAGCAGAAGATAGATAAAGAGGCTTAACAACACCCCAGCCTCCGCCCGTTGTTTCCGTTCCACTCCATTCACCAACCTAGCGTTCTCGTTCTTGCACGTATCAGTGTACCAGCTTGATAGCGGTTGGGTCTATAGCAACAAAATTGCTTTTTTTCATGAGTATAGGGACAAGCCAATTTTTTTGCTCAAAGACAAAAAACGGCTCTCTGGCATATGATAAACCAACTGAGTGAAAAAGGAGAATGCCATGATGACGTATTTGGACTGGTTGGCGGACATGGGGATTGACGGCGCCCACCCCGGCGGTTTTGAGTTGACAAAACAAATCTTACGTAAACTTAATATTGACCGCTCAACCGCCGTGCTTGACGTCGGCTGCGGCACAGGGCAGACAGCGGCGTATATCGCTAGACAGTACGGCGCGGACGTGACGGCCATCGATCTCCATCCCAAAATGATCGCCAAGGCGAAGCAGCGTTTCGGTGCCATGGCGGTTCCGGTTCGCCTGCACCAGGCTTCGGTCGAATCGCTGCCGTTTCCCGCCGGCACGTTTGATCTTGTCCTTTCCGAATCGGTGCTCGCCTTTGTTTCACTGCCTGCTGCCCTTGCTGAAATCTGCCGCGTGCTGAAGAAAGGGGGCACGTTCATCGGCATCGAAGCATGCCATAAGCGGCTCACCGCCGCCGAGCAGCAGCGGATCGCCGCGTTCTACGGCTTCAAGCGGCTGATGACGCCCGGCGAATGGAAAAAAACGCTTGAACAAAACGGATTCCGCTGCCGCCATTTCTTTTACAAAACGGCGGCGGAGGCGGCGGGCGAAGGGGCGCCGGCCGTCATCGTCTTCCCGACGACGCCGGAGATGGCAAGCATGTGGCAGAAGCATCAGCAGCTGACAGCGCAATTTGCCGACCGGCTCGGGTACTGCGTGTTTTGGTGTGAGACATAGGGGCTGCAACAAACGAACACGGGTGCTGACTCAAAAGCCCCTTTTTGATGAAATGGAACCGAAAGTATGTAAAAAAGAGACCACCTCTGAAACCCTTGGTTTTACCGGGTTTTTCGTGGTGGTCTGTTTTTCCATGCTGCCCTAGATAGAAGCATTGCCGCTCTTTTGGGCCAGCCCCGTCTTTACACTTTTTTTACCGCTTGAAAATATTCTTCCATTGTCATGCCGCGCTCTTTCATCACGGCGGCGGCCTTCCGCCCGACATAGCGAAGATGCCACGGCTCATACTTGTAGCCGGTCACCGCTTCCTTCCCTTTCGGATAGCGGATGATAAACCCGTATTCGTGCGCGTGGGCGGCGACCCACTGTCCTTCTTTTGTCGCACCGAACGCCTCGGTCAGCTGGCAGCCGATCGACCGGCTGCTAATGTCGACTGCAAGCCCCGTCTGGTGTTCGCTTTGTCCCGGGTGGGCGACGGCCTGGACGGCTTTTTTCTCCCCTTTTTGCCGCACCTCCTCCGCAAAAATCGCCTTCTGCCGCTCATACGACCGGTAAGCGGACACCGCGACAAGCTCGATGCCATCGCGGCGGGCGGCGGCAAACATTTCTTCGAGCGCGGCGGCCGCCTCGGCCCGCATACGCCGCTTTTCTGCATTCGGGTCGGCAAACGAAAACGGCACGCGCGGCACAACCAAATCGGCCGGCTTGTAACCGGACGGAAGCGACTGCTCTTTATTGACGAGCACCAAAATGTTGTCCGGATTCATAATGACCTTTTGGCCGTTTCGCACCTCGATGACGTTCCAATATTTCGCTTCAAGCTGCAAATCCGGGTCAACCGGCCGGTTGAGTTCCTCTCGTTCATGAACGCTGGGCGGCGCCGTATGTTCCGCCGGCTGCCCGGGCGAGCCGGCCGCGCCGCCGTCACCGCTTCCTCCCGTTTGGCAGCCAACGAGCAACAGGCACATAAGCGCCGCCGTTTGCCAACGCTGATTCATTCATCTTCCCCTTTTCTGTTTCCCGGGGCGCACCGAACAGCCGCCGCATCATCAGCTGCTGCGAACCGCCGCTTCGAGCGCCACCTCGATCATTTCGTTAAACGTCGTTTGCCGTTCTTCGGCTGTCGTCTCCTCGCCGGTTAAAATATGGTCGCTGACCGTCAGCACCGACAGCGCCCGGCAGCCGAATTTGGCCGCCAACGTATAGAGCGCCGCCGTTTCCATCTCGACGGCCAATACGCCGTAGCGCGCCCACGTTTCCCAGTTTGGTTCGTCGTTGTAAAACATGTCGGCGGTAAAGACGTTGCCGACTTTGAGCGCCAATCCTTTTTCCATTCCAACGTCGTATGCCGTCCGCAGCAAGTGGAAATCCGCCGTCGGCGCATAATCGCGGCCGCGGAAAATGAGACGGTTCATGTTGGAATCGGTGGATGCGCCGATCGCCAAAATGACGTCACGCACGCGCACATCCGGTTGAATGGCGCCGCATGTTCCGACGCGGATGAGCGTCTTTGCTCCATAGCTTTGGATCAATTCGTTGACATAAATCGAAATGGACGGCACTCCCATCCCCGTCCCTTGGACGGAGACGCGATGCCCTTTGTATGTCCCCGTAAATCCGAACATGCCGCGCACTTCATTGTAGCACACCGCCCCTTCCAAAAACGTCTCGGCAATGTATTTGGCGCGCAGCGGGTCGCCCGGCAGCAAAATGCGTTCGGCGATGTCCCCTTGTTTGGCTCCGATATGTACGCTCAAACTCGATTCCTCCTTATGACTTCGAACGGTTATGGTTCGGCCATGCCCTTGTTTATCATATCATATGTTTGCGGAAAATGGCAGTCTTGCCTCGAGTAGCTTGAGCGAAAGGCGGGCATACTATTCGTGCCCACACGGCGGGAAAGGAGGAAAGACGGTGAAAAAGAAACTTGAGCAGGCGGTGGAGTACGCCAACAAAACGAATCCATCCTCAAAAGCGAACAACCAGCCGTCAACGTCCAAAAAAGAAAAAACAAAATTTTAAGGGAGAGCTGCTCTCCCTTTTTAAGACGTTTTCGAACGATAATCGTCGCGATAGCGGCGCGCAAGATACCTTTCGTTGATATACAGCACCTTTTTGTCTTTGCTGCGCGTATATTTTTTCTCGCGCCCGCGCCGCCTGGCGAGCAGCCAGCAGGCGAACAAATAAAGCGGCAGCACAAGCTGCGTTGTTCCGGCAAATACATACCAAAATCCATCGATGTCGGCCAAATCACGCAAGTAGACGCCGATGCCGCTCAGCCGATAATAGGCAACCGCAACGATGGCCGCAATGATGACGATATTGGCCGCATGGAGAACAGGAACGTTTCTCCAGCGAAACAAAACGCGCTCCACCTGCTCTTTGAGCCAAAGCGACGCGGCGATCGAGACGACGCACAGCAACAGCGCCAGCGCCAATGCGGCCATATTCCGTCCCCCTCCCAGTTCCCTTCAGTCTCCGCTCCGCCCGCCCGGCGCCGCCTGCAAACATTTTCCGTCGATGAACCGCCCTTTTGCCGCATACACTAACGACAACGACAGTTCAAGGAGGGAAAACGATGGGCAAAAAGCATCGCAACCGCATCAACGGGCAGAAAAAGAACAACCATATTCCAAAAGAGGCGTTGATCGCCGAAGACGCAGCGCACGCCAAGGAATACTCGGCCGCCGGCGGCCGGAAAAACGGCCCGGGCCATCACGACAATCCCGAATCGTAACAAACCCGGAGAAACCCTTGTGCCGCACAAGGGTTTCTATTTCGATCAGGGCTCCGACGGCTCGACTTCGTCCCACGCCAGTGTGACGACTTTCGTATAGTCTCCGCGCTCAATTTCCTCTTCCGTCGCCTTTTCGTTCAACACTTCATCATCGTCAATTCCCGGCGCTACCGTCGGCGTGTCGCGCTGTTGTCTTTGCTCTTCCATCTGATCCGCCCCCTTTCCTTTCTTATCCGTTCCCTAAACGGCCGGGCTTTATTCGATGTTATTGCTATTATACCATCCCCAATCGGTTGAAGGCGACTGTATTTTTGAATATTCCGTCAACAGACAAGCTGGCGTTTCACCCGTTTCCAGCCATCCGGGCAGAGGCGGTAGTACGTCTGTCCTTTCCGCCCTTCGTCGATCAAGACAATATCGCCGGTCCCCATAAACCGGGCTTGGCAGTTTTTCGGCATCAAATCAGCCACGTTAAACATTCGGTACAAAATCGACAGCGCCTCATGATGATCGGCGGCCGTCACGGTCAACCGGCATACTTGACGGTATCCTTTCGTTTCCCCAAAGCGCGGTGTTTGAAAAACGACCGCCTCATATGCACGTTTTGTCATCCACATCCGTTTCCCCCATAAACGAACCATTGTTTTCCTCTCCCTTCTCCCAATAAATCGGCCCTCCGCGCCCCATACTATGGTTGATGTCGAATTCGATCGCGAATCGTCTTCGGAGCCGAGACAAACGTGTATTATACTTATTTGGTGATTTGGCGTGTCGATTCCTTCAGCAAACGAGCACTCCTTTTGTCGAAACGATCGCGGTCTTCTGGCAAAAGTCCACAAATGATGCAAAGGAGAGACAGCCTGATGCCGACTCGCCCGTTCGCTTGGCTGCGCCATCCGCTTCAGTATGCCTACCGCTCCTTTTTGTACCGCCATCCGGTCCGCCTCGCCGATGACGGCCTGCTTCGCCGGATGGCCGCCCGCACAACTGTCCCGACTGACGGACCGCTCAGCGCGGAAGAAAAGGGCATTGTTGCCGCCATTCGCCGGAAAACAGCGGAACATAACCGCAACAACGTGACGCGCACCGCCGCCTACTTAGCGTTTTTTGAGCGCCATCGGGAAATTCATTGGGCGTTTTTAGCCCATCTCGTCTCGCGCAACGGCGGTTGGAACATGACTGATTTGCGCGGCGGCCTTCTTCCGTTTTTGCTGCCGGAACAAATCATTGCGCCGCTTTTTTTGTTTTTAGAGCGCGCCAATGCCCTCATTTTTCATGATGCCTATCCGCAGCTTCTGCTGTACGAAGAAAGCAAACGGAGGGAGACGCCGCTGTTTCATTTGTTGCCGGCGCTAGCGGTGTCTTCGTTTATGAAGCCGATGTGGGAACATTTTTGGGAAACGGGGAATGCCGCGCTTCTTACGGTTGCTCTGATCATCAACGAGCAGCAGTACATCCAGCTTCGCGTCATCGAACATCCGTTTTTCCGCACCCGCGTGCTGTCAAGCTGGCCGTTTATTGTCGAGCAATGGCTCGGGTTCAACGATGTGCTCATCCCATATGCCAAAGGCCGCCGCGTAGCGCTTGCCGGAACGACCGTGCGCGATTTCGCCGACGTCCACCACCGCATCCATATCGGCAAAACGCTGTACAGTCTGCTGCTGTTTGACGCCCGGCTGTTTCGCGGCGCCTGCCGCTTTGCCCGCTGCGTCCCCCACAGCGGCTCACGCGCCGACTTCTGGCCGCAATCGTTCGCTGAAACGCCTGATGGGCACCGCTTTTACAGCCCCCGCCTTGAGGAAGCTTGGCCGGATCTTGCGCACCCGTTCCACGATCATCGCGATTGGTTCACCGATGAGGCGATCATGCAGGCGCTTGAAACGCTCCCGCTTCCGGCCTCGGGCGACATGACCAGCCGCTACGAGCGGCATTTGGTCATGATGAAAACAGCCGCCATCGCGGCGGCCAAATCAACTTCATCATAAAACGACGAGGACTACTCCCCATCGATGTCAATCTCTTCATCGATGATGCATTTTTCAAGCAAATAGTCAAACGTAATATCCGCGAGCTCCTCAAGCTCCTCTTGCGTTGGCACAAAGCCGCGGCGGATGAGTTCTTGGTAAAAAAACTCAGCGATTTCTTCCGTATCGATAATCACTTCAATTTCCTTCACCGCATCTCGCCCCCTTTGTAATGTTGTATGTCGCCGCCTTCCGTTTTATGTCAAAAATCATGTTGTACTATTTTTTCAGTCTCCCCCATACATATGTACCAACAAAACAAAAAACACGGAGGCGGACAAAATGGACAAATTCACTGCGATCGATAAAATGATGGAAACAGTTGTCAATGGATTGGGCGCGATCGTCATTTTCGCCGGCATTCCTTATTTTCTTTTTATTCTTTATCAATTTCTATCCTGGTGATTGGCGATTGTCCGCAAACGTTTTACAACTGTTTCCATCATCCGTTGGTACTGTTCATCGCCGAACCATTCATATAACGCTTTATAATCGTTGTACATGTCAAGGAGCTCGTCGACCGACGGCCCTTTCTCTCCGCTGTCGGCCGGCGGCAATAGAAGCGACGCTTTCACCGGCGCGGCGATGACAATATCTTGCACGAGCGTGACGGACGTCTCCTCTCCGTCGGCAAGCGGAATGATGTCTTCCAAATGGACTTCAATCTCCCAGCCATCCGTCAGCCGTTTCAATTCGTAAATCGTCTCTTCCCATCCTTCCCCGTAGTAGCGGTAAATTTCTGTCCGCACCCCGACAATTTTGAACAAATGGCCGCCATAATCGCGGACGCGGACAATTTCGCCGAGGAAAAACGGCAACTCAATTTCAATCTCTTCCGCGATCCATAAATCACCCACAAACTCAGACAATAAAATGAGCGCTTGCTCGGCAAACAAGCTATGGCCATGGTTGATTTCGTATAAAAACACACCGTCAATCTGCTGAATATCGGTGATCGTTCCGACCGTTCCGTACAATGTATTGACGACGATGTCGCCGACGGAAAATTTCGGGCGTTTCGGCGCGCTCATTGGCATCTCCACCCTTTGGAACAAATAGTTAGTATAGTATATGCATGCAGAGAAGGGTGGACACCTGCAACCGCGCGGAAAAAAGCTATTTGAAAGCGCTCCCAATTTATGAAATGGGAACGCTCCCTTAGTTACGCTTCATGCAAAAATTGCTCCCATAGCTCATCAAACACAACCATACTTTCCAAATAGTCACCGTTAAGCTCCAAATAGCCGCTCAGTTCTTCATAGTCCGTCGACCCTTTTGGAAAGCTGTGGTCTTCATACGCTCCGTTCGCAAACCGGACGACCGGATCTTCCTGGTGTCCATGGCGGAAGCGCAGCAAGTAACGGTAGAATGACTTTGCCATGTCCCCCATCCTCTTCCTTTCCTTTTGTTGCTATTATAATGAGCTTTTGACTGTTTGTGAAGCCTTTTTTCGCAGCTTGTATTCCCATCGTACGCGTCGGGTTGGCTTTTCATGCCAAAAAAGCGCGTCAAACGGCGCAATAGGGGTTCAATCCGCTTTTCTCGTCAGAGCATAGGCAGGCCAAGTCCACCGTCTTATCATGCGCTCCGCTTCTCGCCAAGGCTTGCGATGCGCCATCGTGGCGTCCCATCTGAAACCGCATGGCGCCTCCCATGCCTCCCGCTTCGCTAGGTCTTGTCCTCGGTGAGCGCACATACAAAAAGCCGCCATCTTCCGGCGGCATCGTTCATGATACGACTCCGGCTTGCGGAGCCGGGGCAAATTCGATTTCAAACCCAAGATCCTCAAGCATTTGATAATCGGCTGACTTTTCTTGCCCGGCGGTCGTCAAATAGTCGCCGACAAAAATCGAGTTGGCGGCATACAGGCCAAGCGGCTGAAGTGAGCGCAAATTCACTTCTCGCCCGCCGGCGATGCGGATTTCTTTGGTTGGATTCATATAGCGAAAAAGGGCCAGCACCTTCAAACAGTAACGCGGGTTTAATTCGTTCGTGCCAGCCAGCGGCGTTCCGTCGATCGCATGCAAAAAGTTGACCGGAATGGAATCCGCGTCGAGCGCCCGCAGGCTGCGCGCCATCTCAACGACATCCCGCTTTGTTTCCTTCATGCCGACAATGACGCCGGAACACGGCGAAAGACCCGCTTCTTTCACCGTTTCCACCGTCCGCACCCGGTCGTCGTATGTATGGGACGTCGTAATGTTCGGGTGGTGCTGCTTCGATGTGTTGATGTTATGATTGTAGCGATCCACCCCCGCCTCTTTCAGCCGGGCCGCCTGCTCCGGCTTTAAAATCCCCAGGCAGGCGCACACTTTCAGCCCGAACCGCTCTTTAATTTCCTTGACCGCGGACACAACGGTGTCGATCTCCTTATCGCTCGGCCCGCGGCCGCTGGCGACGATGCAGTACGTCCCAATGCGCAAACGGTGTGCTTCTTCCGCGCCGCGCAACAACGTCTCTTTGTCGACCATTTTATACGTTTTCACCGGCGCCGTCGATACGGCGGACTGCGAACAGTAGCCGCAGTTTTCCGGACAGAGGCCGGATTTGGCGTTGATGATCATGTTCAGCTTCACTTTGTTTCCATAATAGGCGGAGCGAATCCGGTACGCCCCTTGCAGCAAAAGGAGCAACTCCTCATCCGGACAATCCAATATCGCCAATGCTTCCTCATCGGTCAGCTCGTGGCCTCCCAACACTTGCTCGGCCAACACCAGCCAGTTTGCCATCTCTCCTCTCCCCTTTCCATATCATTACATTTATCGTAACGGACCAGCCGCATATTTGTCAACTATATTTTCATTTCAGTTTACTTTTTAATCCGTCCCCAGGCAGACAGCAAAAAAACAGGCCCCCGTTTGAAGGGGCCTGCCCTCGGTTCCTCACCTAATGCGTCAATTTCTCGACGATGTCGCGGGCGATCCAGACGCCGCAGGCGCTCGCCTGCGCAAGGCCGCGCGTAATGCCGGCGCCGTCGCCGCCGACATACAGCCCGGCGATTTCGGTTTCAAAGCGGTCGTTCAGTTTCGGACGCGCCGAATAAAACTTCGCTTCCACCCCATAAAAGAGCGTATGCTCAGAGGCAAGCCCCGGAGTGACGTGGTTGAGCGCCTCCGTCATTTCGATCAAGCTTTTCATCGTGTTGTACGGCAAAACGAGGCCTAAATCGCCCGGCACCGCTTCTTTTAGCGTCGGTTCGATGAACCCTTCTTTGATCCGCTTTTCCGTCGATCGCCGTCCTTTTAAAATGTCGCCATATTTTTGCACGATGATGCCGCCGTTGGACAAGGCGTTCGCCAGCCGGGAAATTTCATGGGCGTATTCGTTCGGCTTGTCAAACGGATCGGAAAACTTATGTGAAACAAGAAGGGCAAAGTTCGTGTTGTTGCTGCCAAGTTTCGGGTCTTTGTAGGCGTGTCCGTTGGCGAGCATAATGCCGGAATGGTTTTCGACGACAACATGCCCGGACGGATTGCTGCAAAACGTCCGCACTTGCGTCCCGACCGACGTGTTGAAAATGAATTTCCCTTCATACAGATGTTCGTTAATTTCTTGCATGACGATGTTCGATGTTTCCACGCGCACTCCGATGTCAACCTGATTGTTGATCATCCGCAAGCGGCGTTTGCGCAGCACTTTGCTCAGCCAAACCGAGCCGTCGCGCCCCGGGGCGATGACGACTTTTTCCGCCGTCAGCGTTTCGCCGTTTTTCAGCACAACGCCTTTCACTCGATGGCCGCTCTCCGTCCGCTCGGTCACGATATCATCCACTTCCGTTGTAAAGCGCATCGCAATCCGCGCGCGCAAATATTCAAAAATGCTTTTCAAAATTTCCAAGTTTTGCTCTGTGCCCAAATGGCGGACGTACGCGCGCAATAGCTTCAGCCCGGCCGCATAGGCGCGCCGTTCGATCTCTTTCACCTTGTCCGTCATCGGGTCGGTGATCGATGTCGTCGCTCCGTGCTTCAAGTTGATCTCATCGACATAGCGGATGAGCTCAAGCACGGTCGAAGCCGGCAAATAGTCGGTCATCCAGCCGCCGAATTCGCTCGTGATGTTGAATTTGCCGTCCGAATACGCCCCCGCTCCGCCGAATCCATTCGTGATCGAACAGGCCGGCACGCAGCCGGCATAGTCTTTTTTGCCAGCCTGCGGCGGACACTTTTCAATTTTTTTTTGCAAAATCGGACAATTGCGTTTATATATATCGTGCCCTTTATCGATCAAGAGCACGTTCGCTCCAGGGAGTTTGAGCGTCAGTTCGTAGCAAGTGAAAATGCCGGCCGGCCCGGCGCCGACCACGATCACATCGTAATGATTGTTCATGATCCATCCCTCATTTCTCATGTTCCATTCGAAAGTATACGGAACATTTGGCGGTTCGTCAAGGAAAAAACGAACTTTCTTACCGAATATAACGAAAAACGTTCGATATAATAGAGAGTTGTATAAAGCCAAAAAAATTGGTATGGTGGTAGAGAATGAATAGCGGGGAGGGAAAGGGATGCGCTTTTTCGTGAAACATTTTCTGAACGGCATGCTGACGATCGTGCCGATTTTACTCGCCGTCTATGTGTGCTACAAAGTGTTCGCCGTTTTGGATGGGCTGCTTGGCCAATACGTCCGTCCGTATTTGGATGGCCGCTACATTCCCGGCCTAGGCCTATTGGCGACCGTCGCGCTGATTACCGTCTGCGGCTGGCTGTCGACGCAATACGTGAGCGGCCGCCTCATTCGGCTCATCGACCGGTTGCTTGAAAGCATTCCCTTGATGAAAACTGTTTATTCCGTCGCCAAAGATACGATCGCTTCCTTCGTCGGGGAAAAACGATCGTTTTCGCAAGTCGTGCTCGTCACGATACCGGAGAGTGGCTGGAAATGCCTCGGCTTCATGACGATGGATGATGTCGGCGCTTGGCACGATCCTCTCGCCAACTACGTCGCCGTCTATATCCCGCAGACGTTTCAAGTCGCCGGGCTCACCCTGCTCGTCCCGAAAGAGCGAGTGGAAGTCGTCGACATCTCGCCGGAAGAGGCGATGAAGTTCATCCTCTCCGGCGGCGTGGCCGTCCGAAAGCTAAAACGGCTGCCCGAGTGACAACGGGCAGCCGTTCGCATGGCCATCCAAAACACGCCTGGCCGTCAAAAGTATCGCTTTTTCCAAAAGATGTACGCCGTCGCCGCTGACAGTGAACCGGCGAGCGCCATCGCGATCAAAAAGGCGTACGGAGAGTGTTGGTACGGAATCGGTACGTTCATGCCGTAGAAACTCGCCACCATCGTCGGCAGCGAAATGACGATCGTAATGGCCGTCAAAAACTTCATCACAATGTTTAAGTTGTTTGAGATGACCGAAGCGAACGCGTCCATCATGCCGCTTAAAATGCTGCTGTATACTTCGGCCATTTCAATCGCCTGCTTGTTTTCAATAATGACGTCCTGCAGCAAATCTTGGTCATCTTCGTACATGCGCAAATAGTTGAGACGCATGAGCCGCTCCATGACGATGTTGTTCGCCTTCAGCGACGTCATGAAATACACTAAGCTTTTTTCCATGCTGAGAAGCGAAAACAGCTCCTTGTTTTTCATCGATTGGTGCAATTCTTTTTCGATTTCGCTCGTCCGCCGATTGATTTGCTTCAAGTAGCGCAAATAATACGTTGAAATCATGTACAGCATTTGCAAGGCGAACCTTGTTTTCATAAACGTGTAAAAGTTTTTGATTTTGTTTTTAGAGAATTCTTCGAAAATCGGATTCTCCTGCAAACAAACCGTAATAAAACACGTGTTCGTGATAATCATACCGATCGGAATCGTCTCGTAAATCGGGCCGTCCACTTCATCATGGGCGACAATCGGAATGTCGACGATAATGAGCACATGGTTGTCTTCCTTTTCGACGCGCGACCGCTCCTCGTCATCCAACGCGTCTTTGATCGAATCGATCGGAATGTCCAAATGGTGGGCGATGTAGCGAATTTCTTCCTCTGTCGGAGCGACGAGGTTGATCCAGCAGCCGTTTTCGATCCGATCAATTTCGCGCATTTTGCCGCTGGCATCCGACAAATACATTTTCATCATTTGGCATCCTTCCTCCTTTTTACGCGAGGAAGGCGGCGCCTCTTCCTTTCCGTCCGGAGCTCGTTTTCGTATGATGAGCAGCGGGCGGGAGAAGGAACAGGCCGCGTTCCCCGCTGTATTCCGGCTCCGGTTCGTTCGGGCTTGAACTACTCATATACGAAAACGCCACTCCTTTCAAAAAAGATGTCCCTCAAGTAATGATAGCGCGGACCGGCCCGTTTGTATAGTAGTTGCCATAAAAAAAGCAGCCTACTGGCTACTTTATTCAGTAAAACGGTGCAATGTTCAAACGTCGCCCGTCTCGGCTGCTTTATTCACTCGATGGTGTCGTGTTGAAAAAGTCAGGCGCCTGTTTGCCCGTTTGCCGGCTGTCCGAGCGGCGCGGATGCTTTTCATTGCTTTTCCCCATCAGTCCGTCGGATTCGTAGCTGAGCGGAAACGTCCGCTTTTTGCCCACCGCCCTCACCCCCTTCGCTTTTACTGTTTGCCGCCAGCCAGCGTTTTACTCCAACCGATGAAAACAAGGACGCCGCCACTTTATGGAAAGCGCTTCATCCTAAAATTGTCAGCTAATGTTCACACAATCGTTTTACCGGCTCTTCTCGATTCGCTTATAATAAACAAGTGAGGAGGGGAAGCCATGAATATCACTATCACAAAAAAAGCGTTTGATTGGTACAAGCGGGAGCTCGGGCTGAAACCGGGCGATGCGATCCGCTTTTTTGCCCGCTACGGCGGGTGCAGCGCCGTGCAAAAAGGGTTTTCGCTTGGCATGGCCAAAGACGAACCGGCGGACAAGCCGGCGGCACAGACGACGGTTGATGGCGTCACCTTTTTTATTGAAGAGGGCGACCAATGGTATTTCGATGGACGCGATTTGACTGTGGATTTGGACGAAAAAAGCGATGAGCCGGTTTTTCTCGTCCATTGATGTCCTGCGGCGATTGAAAAAGCTAGCCTTGGCGCTCACTTTTTCGAATGATGGCGATCGTGCAACGGGAGATGCAGACGAGCTCCCCTTGTTCGTCCGTAATGCGCACATCCCACACCATCGTCGTCCGGCCGCGGTGCAACACCGTCCCTGTCGCCGTCACCGTCCCGCTCCGGACAGCGCGGACGTGATTGGCGTTTATTTCCAATCCAACAACGTTTTCCGTGTTGGGGTCCACAAGCGCGTACGCGCCGATGCTGGCGACCGTCTCCGCCAAGGCGACCGAGGCGCCGCCATGCAGCAGCCCAGCCGGCTGGTGCGTGCGATGGTCAACCGGCATCGTCGCGACGACGCGGCCTTCGCCAATCTCGACAATTTCGATGCCGAGCGTATCGATCAACGTATGTTTCGCCATTTCCTTCACAACGGCCAAATCGATCATCATTCCTTCTTCCCCCGTTTCGTGAATCGTTCCAGTTCAAAAAGCCGTCCTTCCTGCTGCAAAACGCGCGTTTGCGTCTCGCCGAGCAAATCGAAATGCGGAAACTCACCGCGCCGGTCGATCCACTCTTCCTTCAGCCCGTACTGCCGCCCCCAAGCGGCGAGTTTTTCGACATCGGCGCAGCCGACTTTCGTCACCGTCGTGCAATGCGGAAACCGTTCGTCGTACCAATAGTGGGTCAAAAAGGCGATTTCACCGCGCTTCACTTTCTCTTTCCACGCCGCGAGCTCATGTCGGCGGATGCCAAACGCCATCGCACCGCTCCCCTTTACCGCTTCGCCCGCTCATATGCTTCATGCCAGTCAGGAAAATATTTGCGGATCACGATCGGCCGAAACGTATCGCGCTTGACGCAAACGTGCTGCGACTTTCCGGTCACCGCCACCTCGCCGTCCGGGGCGAGAATCTCGTAGCCGTATGTCACGCGAATGCCGTCATAGGCGTCAATCCACGTGCGGACAGTCGCGGTTTCCCCATAACGAAGCGGCTTTTTGTACGACACTTGCAAATCGACAACAGGCGAAATGATGCCTTCTTTCTCCATGTCAGCATAATGAAAGCCAAGCTGTTTGATCAATTCCGTGCGCCCGACTTCCATCCAAACTAAATAGTTCGCGTGGTAGACGACGCCCATTTGGTCTGTTTCCGCATAACGCACTTCAATTTGTTTTTCTGCCACTTTCACGTTCGTTCTCCCTCCATTTTTTGCCGGGCCTCCTCTTCTATGTTACCATTCGCCCGTCGGCTCGCTCAAGCGGTAGACAAAAAAACGAAGCCGCCCCCGCATGAGGGCTGCTTCGTCTACTGGTAGCCGTGTTCCCGTGCAGCTGCTTCGTCTTTAATTTCCGCGCGCATTGCAGCGATCGCTTCTTCGCGGCGGCGGTTTTTCGCACGAATCTTCTCCTGTTCCTCCGGTGACGCAAACTGCATCGTTTCTTCGGCTTTTTCTATGTTCTCAATGGTGTTTTGTACCATTTCTTGCAGCTTTTCCACATTGTCGCTGCGGTCATCCGGTTTCGGACGCGGCATGAATGCTTCCTCCTTTGCGCGAGTTTCCGGCTATTCGCCCTTCGTTTGGATCACTTGGGCGTGCTGGCCGGACTGGTCTTGCATTTGTTTGCCCTTGTTTCCTCCTGCGGCTCGAGGCTGTGTGCCGATATGGTTCGGCACGAAATGTTTGCGGCTTCCTTTCGGATTGCTCATTGTCTTCGCCTCCTCGCCATCTAGTCTGTCCGCCCGGAGGACCGCTATGCATGGGTTATTCTGCTTTCTTGAGCATCCGCTCTTCCAGCTTTTTCTCAATTTTTTCGAGCGCTTCCCGATCGTTCAACAATTGCCGTTTGTTCTCGCTGATCAGTTCTTGGAGAGTCATTTTGCGGGATCGTCTCATCGCTTCAACCTCCCCTCACTTTTATTGTAATCTTATTCATGCCCAAAAAAGATAAAAATTATGACAACTTTTTGAAAAATAACGAACCACGAAGAAAGCGCCTTTCGCTGCAGCCATCTGCTCAACGAAAAAGCGCTGTTTCCTGCTCGAGCCGTTTCGCCGTCACCGGGCCGACAATTTTTCGCCGAATGACGCCGTTTGGATCGATAATATACGTCGTTGGAATCGTTTGGATTCGATATTGACGAAGCGCTTCGCCGCGCACATCGAGGCCGACTGGAAACACGAGCCCGTTCGCTTTCGCAAACCGCTCAGCGTTGTCCAACGTATCTTGCGTCGTCAAATGGACGGCAAGGAGCGCAACTTCGCGGCCATGCCGCTCGTAAAACTTGGCAAGCTCCGGCATTTCCTTTTTGCACGGCGGGCACCATGACGTCCAAAAGTTGAGGACGACCGCTTTGCCGCGCCAATCGGACAGCTTGATCGATCGGCCGCCAAGCGCCGGCAAGGTCAGGTCAGGGGCCGTCTGGCCCACTTCCGGACCGACTCCGTTTGCTTCATTCGGTTTGTCAGCCGCCATCGCATTCCAAAGGCCATAACCGGCTACAGCCAAGAACAAAAGAACGACTAGCCATTTCCGCACGTTATCCCCTCCCTGCCGGCGTCTCCCGCCGCTCTGTCCATAATTATAGCACATACGTTTGCCATTTACCAACCATCGTGCTTAAAACGAAAAAACGAGGGGCACGCCCTCATCATTATCGGATGTTTTTATGATCGTTTTTCATTTTCTCCGCTTCGACTTCTGCGTACGAAGCGAATTCGCTCCTCCATTCGTTAAAGCCGTTTTTCTTCTTCGCGTTGTTGTTTCGTTGGGCATTGGCATTGCCAAGTTTTGTCCGGCCCATGCGTCTCCTCCTCTGCTTCCGTCGGTTCACCTATAGTATCCGCCGGCGGCCAAAAAACTATGCATACAGCGCTTCAACCGGCGACCGAAACAATGGAAGAAAAGCGAAACAAACACTAGGAGGCTGGTGAAAAACGCCCATTTCCCCTAAATCGATGATTCTTGAGTGGAGGGAAGAGCAACATTTATATATAAGGCTCCTCCGTTTGAGAAGCGACATGATTGAACCGCATTTCCTGTCAAATCACCAGCATTCTAGAAGGCCGGTGAAAAAGTACACTCTAAGGCAGGGATTTAGGGGGCTTATGTCGAAAAAGGAAGAAAAATCGTTGGAATGGAGCGTGAATGGATCATGAAAGCCCCCAAAAACCCTTCGACTCAGCCTCGGCTGTTTCAAGTCATCGACATGGAGGACCTGATTCCCCCACATCATATCCTGCGCCAAATCAACGAAGCGGTTGACTTTTCCGTCATTCACGATTGGGTGGCTCCC
>NZ_MVKA01000008.1:0-150041 GCF_002042905.1 Geobacillus sp. LEMMY01 | reverse complement strand
ATCTAGGTGTCCGCAAAGCGGAAAAKGTCATCCGGCGCCTAGAAAAGCGCAATCACKAAGCGCTTCTCTTCCTGCGAAAGAAAGAAGTGCCGTTTGACAMTAACCMAGCCGAACGCGATTTACGGATGGTGAAAGTCAAACAAAAAATCTCTGGAACGTTTCGTCAGGAAGACGATGCCGAGGCTTTCTGTGTCATCCGCAGCGTCGTTTCCACCCTGCAAAAACACGGAAAGCCGGTGTGGGAATCGTTGCAAAGACTTCTAAGCGGAGAGCCTCTTCAAACGATTCTCCATTCCTCCTAGGGCATTTTCGATACTGGGAATGCCCTATTGGTGCTGGATTCTGAAAATCTCGCTAGTACTGGGCTGAATAGATACTAGTGAAATTGAGCAAGGGTGCCCCCAACTTTAACGATACTCCCCGATACTTCACGATACTTAATGAGATGATTCATGGTGAATTTTCAAAAACTTTTAATTACCTCCTTACCGATCTTCCTTATACAATCATTTTATCTCCTTTTGTTTCCTCCTCCTTTTGCTTCCACACGACGATCAGCCCTATGGCGACGAGCCCAAGGGTGCCGGCAAAATAAAAGGCGAAGGGAAGGGCGATGAGCTCATTGACGATGCCGGCGAGGTACGGGCCACCAAACATGCCGATTGCGTAAATCGCCTGATACGTTCCCATCGCGGTCGCCTTTCTGGCGTCGTCGACCGATTCAATCGACATTCCTAACAACAATGGGAATAAGAGTCCAAGGAAAAAACCGCTGCCGATTTGGACGATATAAACAAACAAGCTTCCGCTGGCAACTGGAATCAAGAACGTAAACAAGGCGCTGCCGAAAAAGGCGATGGCCAAGGACCGCCATTTTCCGAGTAAAGGAACGACCGTCTTTCCGATGAACACCGTCGCAATGGCGTGAGGGATCATAAAGCAAACCATCAGAAGGCTTAAATCGTTTTCATCGAGGCCTGTCCTTAAGGCATATGCCGGCGTGAAGCCAAAGATGGTTGTAAAAATGATCCCGTGGGCCAAAACGGATAAAATGGAGACTTTGAGCAACAACGGTTCCTTCATAACGGAAAAAAGGTCTTTCAGCTGGACGGTTTGCGGCCGCACCGATCCCTCACTTTGTTTCGATTCCTTGATCGATATAGAGAGAACGACGCCCACCGCGGCTAGACATCCCCCAGCCCAAAACGGGGCGTGCCATCCCCAGCGGTCCACGATCGATCCGCTCACGGTCATGCCGACCAGCTGTGCCAACACCACGACAAGCGAAATTTGGCCCATCGCCCGATGGGTGTCTTCCGGACGGAAGTAACTAGAGTACAGAACAGTAAAGACGACCCACGTCGCGGCGGCGACGCCAGCGAGCGCTCTTGCCACAAGCGCCCATCCTAAGCTGTTCGTGATCGCAAACAGCCACCCGCTTCCCATAGCAGCCGCCATACCGAGCGTGACAAACGGCTTTCTCCTTTGCACCATATCCGAGACAAGGCCGATCGGAATGCGGCATAAAAACTGCATGAGGCCGTAACTGCCCAAGACAAGCCCGACAAACGAATACGCCCCTCCCAGCTGTTCCACATACGGAGACAGGATCGGTATATAAATAAAAAGAGACAACCAAAAGAAAAAGGAGGCGATGAGGAACATCGCCACATCCTTGCGCCATGGGCTGTGAGCCACCCCACTCCCCCCTTTGCGTGTTCATGTATGGCTACACCGAAGGCAACAAGGTCTCTGTTGCCTTCTTTGCCGAACCGAATTCGCGAATTTTTTGTTTGACCGTCTGTTTCACTTCTTCTCTTCCGGCGCCAAGGTATTTCCTCGGATCATACAGTCCCTCGTTCTCGCGGAACATGCGGCAAATGCCGCGGGTAAAGGCCCATTGGTTCTCGGTGTTGACATTGATTTTCGCCGTTCCGAAGGAAATCGCCTTTTGAATATCGGCCAGCGGAATTCCTGTTCCGCCATGCAGGACAAGAGGAACCCCAGTTCGGCGCCCGATCTCTTCCATCTGGGCAAATCCCAGCTTTGGCTTCCCTTTGTACGGGCCGTGAACCGAACCTAACGCCGGAGCGAGGCAGTCGACCCCTGTTTCTTTCACAAGGCGTTCGCATTCCTCAGGAATGGCATACATGGCTTCTGCTTCGTCCACCACCAAGTCGTCCTCCTGCCCCCCGATCCTCCCCACTTCCGCTTCGACCGAGGCGCCAAACTCCCGGGCGGCTTTGACGACTTGTTTCGTGATGGAAATATTTTGTTCTAACGGATGATGGGATGCATCGATCATCACCGAAGTAAACCCGGCTTCCATCGCTTCGAGGCATTGTTCATAGGAAGAGCCGTGATCCAAATGAAGCGCGACCGGCACCGTGATGCGGTACTCCTTCACGAGCTCTTTCACCATGGCCGCTGCGGTCCGCAACCCACCGAGATGGTCAATATATCCCGGACTCACAGCCAAAATGACCGGCGCTTCTTCTTCCTCAGCCCCCAGCAAAATGGCCTGGGCAAATTCCAAATTGTTGATGTTGAAATGTCCGACGGCATATCTTCCTTGCCATGCCCGTTGCAGCATGTTTTTCATCGACACAAGCGGCATTGTTCGCCCTCCTTTTCTGTTTCAATATACGGAAAACGTATCAAGCGCTCTTGCGGCGCTTGATACGTTTTCGAACGCATTACCAGCGGGAGGTCACCATTTTTTTGCGCGTATAAAACTCGACGCCATCCATGCCGTTCGCATGAAGATCGCCATAAAACGAGTTTTTCCACCCGGAGAACGGGAAAAACGCCATCGGCGCGGGAACGCCTAAGTTGACGCCTAACATGCCAGCGTCGATTTCCTCGCGGAATTTGCGGACATTCCCCCCGTCTCTTGTATAGATGCACGCTCCATTAGCAAACGGAGACTTGTTGGCCACCTCAATGGCTTCATCTAATGTCTCGACCCGTACGATCGAAAGAACAGGGGCGAAAATTTCGTCTTTCCAAATGGTCATGTCAGTAGTGACTCGGTCAAAGATCGTCGGACCGATAAAGTATCCATTGTCCTGAACCGCGGCGTCCTTTCGTCCGTCGCGCACCAGAATGGCCCCTTCCTTTTCCCCAAGTTCAATATACTTCACGGTCCGTTGCTTATGGGCTTCGCGAATGACCGGGCCTAAAAAGACGCTCTCCTCCAGCCCATTGCCGATTTTCAATTCATTCGCGGCCGCCACCAGCTTCTCGACAAGTTCATCGGCAATCTCCCCAACCGCGACAACGACCGACGCCGCCATGCACCGTTCTCCCGCCGAGCCGAACGCCGCGTTAATAATTTCACGGACCGCAACATTCAAATCGGCATCCGGCATGACAATGGAATGGTTTTTCGCCCCCGTCAACGCTTGAACCCGTTTGCCGTGAGCCGCTGCCGTTTTGTACACATACTCGCCGACCGGCTGGGAGCCGACAAACGAGATGGCTTTCACATCCGGGTGCTCCAACAGCCCGTTCACGACATCATGCGCCCCATGGACGATGTTAAGCACCCCGTCCGGAAGCCCAGCCTCTTTAAACAGTTCAGCCAAACGATTCGCCAACATCGGCGTGCGCTCGGACGGTTTTAAGACGAACGTGTTTCCGCACGCAATCGCCAGCGGGAACATCCAGCAAGGGACCATCATCGGGAAGTTAAACGGCGTGATGCCCCCCACGACGCCGATCGGATACCGGTACATCCCCGATTCAATGCCGGTCGCAATATCTGGAAGCTGCCGCCCCATCATGAGCGTCGGCGCACCGGCCGCAAATTCGACGCATTCAATGCCGCGCTGCACTTCCCCATATGCTTCGTTGTAGCTTTTGCCGTTTTCTAACGTCACCAATCGGGCCAGCTCTTCCCAATGCTCGACAAGCAACTGCTGATATTTAAACAAGATTCTTGCCCGGCGCGGCACCGGCGTTTTGCGCCATGTTTTGAACGCCTCTTTGGCAGCTCGGACCGCTTCGTCCAACTCCTCGCGGCTTGAAATCGGAACGTAGGCCAACACTTCGCCCGTTGCCGGGTTCGGAACGGCTTCCGTCTTTCCGGAACGAGACTCGACCCATTGCCCGCCAATATAGTTTTTTAAGGTTTGCACTCCCGTTGTCATCGTCATGTCCATGTTCCCCCTTCTTTTTATTTCCGAGCAGCTGAACCGTTGCGATGTTGTTCGATGAACTGTTCGATTTGCGCCAATGTCGGCATCGCATCCGAGCAGCTATGGCTTGAGATGACAATCGACGCCGCAGCTGCCCCGTATTCCATTGCCTTTGGAATCGGCCAATCGTTCATTAGCCCGTAGATAAATCCTGCGGCATACGAGTCGCCGGCCCCAAACGTTTTGACAATATTTGCTGGGAAAATTGTGCCGACAAACGTTTCTCCAGTTTTCGTATAAGCAATAGACCCGTCTTTGCCATGCTTAATGACAACGATTTTCGCGTTGTAATCAAACCATTTTCGCGCTGTTTGTTCATCATCGCGCCGCTGGCCGTCAAACCGCTCCATCATGTCAAATTCTTCTCTCGTGCCGATGATCACGTCGCATTTTTCGGCTGCCAAGTTGTAATAGATCGCTGTTTCCTCTTTGGATTGCCACGTATATGGGCGATAATCCAAATCGAACACAACGACGGTTCCATGGCGTCTTGCGTAGTCCAACGCTAAAAACACCGCTTCTCTTGACGGGCTTTTCGCTAAAGCTGTCCCGGAAATCAACAGGCATTTGGCGCGCCGAATATAGTCTTCGTCAATATCGTTCGGTTCCAGCTTCAAATCAGCGACATTATCGCGATACATTAGGATGCTGCAGTCGGTCGGGCTCTTGATTTCGGTAAACGCCAAGCCCGTCACACTGCCGGACTTGTCGGTAATGACATGGGACGTATCAATTCCATTGTTTTTTAAATATCGGACAATAAATCGACCCATTTGGTCGTCAGCAACCCGGCCGATAAATCCCGTTTTCATGCCGAGCCGCGCCATGCCAATGGCGATGTTCGCCGGAGACCCACCGACATATTTCGTAAACGTCACCGTTTCTTCCATCGGCCGATGGATTTCATTGGCGTTCAAATCGATGCATAGCCGGCCAACGGCGATAAAATCCAACGGTTTTTGCTGGTCAAATGGGAGGAAACTCATCGAACCGCCTCTTTCCTGTCGTCTTTTTAGATTATTTCTCCTTCTGTTTGGCCGCGAGCTTGCTTTCCATCACCCAGTCATGGTCCGGGTCATTATGAAACTTCCACGTCCGCACCGGCCCGGCCATGACGTTCAAGTAATACCCCTCATACCCTGGGGGAGCGGAAACCGGATGGTAGCCTTTCGGGACTAAGACGACATCCCCGTTTTTCACGACCATCGTTTCGTCGATGGAACGATCATCGGTGTACACACGCTGCACCATAAAACCGTGACCGGGATTGATTTTATGATAATACGTTTCTTCCAAATACGACTCATGGGGCAAGTTGTCTTGGTCGTGTTTATGCGGGGGGTAGCTCGACCAGTTTCCTTCCGGCGTAAACACTTCAACGACAAGCAAGCTGTCGGCCGGTTGGGATTCCGGAAGAATGTTATGCACCCGCCGTTCAATATTTCCTGCTCCCCGTATTTCGACTCCTACTTCGCTTGGGGGGATCAATCGCGCCGGATATGTACCTTTCCCCGGCGCTAAACAAACCGCTACTTCCACATCCGTCATCGCTTCGACTTCATACACATCGTTTGCCGGAACATAGACCGAGTATGGCGGAACTTTCTCAAACACATCCATTCTCAATCCGATCTGTTCCCACCGCTCCAGCTTCGTAGATATGTTCGCTTTCCCTTTGAGAAGAACAAGGCAAGCCTCCTGATCCTTCGTCTCTTTTCGCAATGTTTGTCCTTTTGCCAACACATACACTTCAAACCCGACGTACTCCCACCCCGCTGATTCCGGTGTTACGCGGACGACGTTCCCTTCTTCATTCGGCGAATGGCTTGGTATGATCAGTCGGCTCATCGTTTCATCCTCCCCCCCTTACCGCTTTTGGGCCGCCAAGAGATGATGAACAAGGCGGTCAATATATTCTTTGGCCATTTTGGCGTACGTGTACGGGTGCGCCACAGCCGGGTCCTGTTCTGCTTCGACGATGATCCAGCCGTTATAGTCCATCTCAATCAATTTGGCAAAAATCGGAACAAAGTCAATGCATCCATCTCCAGGAACCGTAAACATGCCACGCAACACCGCCGTGCGAAAGTCGAGTTGTTCCCGTCTCACCAGCTCGAGCACATCGCGCCTTACGTCTTTCAAATGAACGTATTGAATGCGATCCGCATACCGATGCAACAGTTCAACTGGATCATATCCGCCATATAACGCATGCCCTGTGTCATACAAGAGATGGACAAGATTCGGATCCGTCAACTCCATTAAGCGATCGATCTCTTCCGCCGTTTCGACGACTGTTCCCGCGTGAAAGTGGTAAACAAGTTTCATTCCTAGCTCTTGGCATATATGCGCGGCGCGATGCAATCCGTCAACAAGGGACTCCCATTCGGAATCCGTGAGCCGTTGAATCGTTTTTTCTTCTGGCGCCCGGCGCGGATCCCAGTGCATCGATCCCCCCATCTCGCAGACAATCGCATACTTGCATCCCATATCGTGCAAATATTCCGCCCAAGACCGGAACGTCTCGAGTTCCTCTTCAAGACGAGAACGGTCTGAAAAGAGCACGCCGATGAATTTGCTGGCGAGCTCGATGCCATATTGGTTCAGTTTTGCCCTCAATGACGGGGGATCTTGGGAAAAGAGGCGCCCCATTTCCGTTGCAACATACCCAAGCTCCGCCATTTCGGATAACACTTGATCTTGTGTGTAATGGTCGCCCAATCCCGGGATATCATCATTGACCCAGCTGATCGGCGCAATACCGATACGAAAAGGATTAACCGTTTTTTCCATCTCTCTCACTCCAGTTGTTCAATATTTTCTTGCCCTTTGCAATTGTTGTTCTTTCCGCTTGTATGCCTCCGCAATTTTTGGGTTCCGGGACACTTCCGCCACCCCGACATGCCACCATGACTCATAATCATGGGTCATCGTTTTTGGAAGCACCTTAATATCGATCAATGTCGACACCGATTGTTGTTTGGCATCTTCGAGCGCTTCTTTTAATTGCTCGAGCGTGTGCACTTTATACGTTTTCACCCCGTAACCGGCCGCGCTTTGCGCGAAGTCAATCGGAATCAAGCTCCCGTCTAAGCGCCCGGTTTCTTCGTTGCGGTAGCGGAATTCTGTGGCGAAACTGCCCATTCCATGACCCATTTGCAAGTTGTTAATGCAGCCGAATCCACCATTATCAAATAGGAGAACATTGATTTTTTTCTTTTCCTGAATGCTCGTTACAAGCTCCGAGTGAAGCATTAAGTAGCTGCCATCGCCGACCATCGCATAGACTTCTTTATCCGGCTCCGCCATTTTCACGCCAAGCGCGCCAGCAATCTCATACCCCATGCACGAATAGCCGTACTCCATATGATACGTATTGGGCCGGCGCGCCACCCACATGCGCTGCAAATCCCCCGGCAAGCTGCCTGCCGCTCCGATGATAATGGCGTCGTCATCGATCCACTCGTTAATCGCGCCAATGACTTCCGTTTGCGTTAACGAAGAACCGAAAAACTCCGAATACTCAGTCAAAACCTCATCGAGATGGCCGGCCACCTCCGGCTGAAAGCCCGACTGGCGGTAGCGGACGTGATGCAGCCGGTTAAGCTCTTCTTCCCACGCCTTTTTCGCGATGTCTATTTCATTCGTATAGCCGGATCGATACCCGATTTTCTCCAACTCTTCGGTTAAGGCGAGAAGAGCAAGTTTCGCATCTGCCACTACGCGGACGGCATCCAATTTGCAAGCATCAAAGACCGAGACATTGATCGTCAAAAATTCTACTTCAGGATGTTGGAAAAGCTGTTTCGACCCTGTCGTAAAATCGGTGTAACGGGTGCCAATCCCAATGACCAAATCGGCTTCCTTCGCGATTATATTGGCGGCAAGGTTGCCGGTGACGCCAATTCCCCCGAGATTGTATGGGTGGGCGCTTTCCACCGCGCTTTTGCCGGCTTGCGTTTCCCCGTAAGGAATGTGAAATTTCTCGGCAAACTGTTTCAGTTCTTCCGCTGCTTCCGAATAGCGGACGCCGCCGCCGCAAATGATGATCGGTTTTTTCTTTCTGCGAATGAGCTCCACCGCCTCATGAATCGCCGCTTTCGCCGGAACGCGGCGTTCAATGCGGTGAATCCGTTTTTGGAAAAAGGATTCAGGAAAATCGTACGCTTCCCCTTGCACATCTTGAGGCAAGGCAATGGTGACTGCTCCGGTGTTGGCGGGATCGGTCAGTACCCGCATCGCTTGAATCATCGCCGGCATCAGCTGCTCGGGGCGGCTGATGCGATCCCAATATTTGCTGACGGCACGAAACGCATCGTTTGTGGAAACCGTCAAATCATGCCAGTGCTCGATTTGTTGAAGCACGGGATCGGGCTGTCTTGTCGCAAACGTATCTCCCGGAAGCAATAACACCGGAATGTGGTTCGCCGAAGCTGTCGCCGCTGCCGTCACCATATTCGCCGCCCCGGGACCGACGGATGACGTGCATGCCATGATTTGCCGACGGTGTTTTTGTTTTGCAAAGGCAATCGCCGCATGTGCCATTCCTTGTTCATTGCGCCCTTGGTACACTTCGAGCTCTCCGGGATCTTCCTCAAGCGCTTGACCAAGGCCGAGTACATTACCATGGCCGAAAATCGTAAAAACACCTTTGACAAATTTCTGTACACGACCATCGAACTCCACGTACTGCTGGTTTAAAAACTTGACTAATGCTTGGGCGGTTGTTAAGCGGATCGTGTTCACCGGTTTCCCTCCCGTAGATGTTCAAACTCGTTCGATCTCAAAATACCGACGGAGAACGTTCTCCATTTTGATCTTTCCGGTTTGAATTGCTGCCTCTGCCTCCCATTGCCAATACTCAGGTCGAAATAACTCAATGGACGCCATATCATTGTAACCAATGGATTGAAGCGTGCGTAAAATGCCATCCAAGTCAATCGCCCCGTCCCCCGGCCACACTCGATGGCGATCGCGTAACGCTCCTACCGGCAAATCTTCGCAATCATCGATATGAAAGACGAAAATGTCCGTTGGATCGGCCGCCTGCAAGTCTTCGAGCTGGGAGTTCATTGCATGGAAATGGAAGCAGTCAAGAACAAGGCCCACTTGACTGCTGTCCACCGCTTTGACAATCTCATACGCCTGTGTAAACGTGTTGACGGAACAATTCGGGTATCCGCAAAACTCGAAGGCGATTTTTACGCCGTACGGTTCGCTGAACTCTGCTAACTCTCGCAACACGCGAACGGTTTCCGCTTTGATTTCCGACTTCGTATAATCGCCGACATCAAACGTCGGGACCGCAATCACCGTTTTGCAACCAATTTGTTGGCCGATTTCACATAAGAACTGTAGATCACGAAGGATTTGGCCGAATCCTTCCTCATCGCGGAACGTGATAAACTCCAGCGCATTGAAGGCATACGGTTTCAAACGATGAAAAGCAAAGAATTGTTTCAAGTCGTCAACCGTATAGGAAGCGAGAAATTCTTTCAACTTATCAAGCCGAATTTCAATGCCGTCATAACCATATTTTTCACATAGTTCTAAGTCATTCTTTAATGTAGAATTTTTTAGCGTCGTCGCTTCATTAAATACAAGCTTCATCATTTTCCTCCAACCCTATGATTTTCTGTTTTTGCGAGAATCAATGAACACCGCCACCGTAATAATGACTCCTTTAAGAATTTGCTGCCAATATGGCGAAACATTCAACAAGTCGAGACCGTTATTCATGACCCCGATAATGAGCGCACCGACAATCGTGCCGCCGATCGTCCCGATTCCACCGGCAAGGCTTGTTCCGCCAATGACCGCGGCAGCGATGGCATCGAGTTCATACATGACCCCGGCCGTCGGCTGCCCCGAGGAAATGCGCGAGGTCAAGATGAGTCCAGCCAGCCCTGACAATAGCCCGGCATATGCGTAAACGAAAATCTTATATTTATCGACATTGACTCCGGCAATTATGGCCGCCTGTTCATTTCCGCCAATTGCATACACGTATTTGCCAAACTTCGTTTTATTTAAGAGAATGTAGGAAATGACCCCCACAAGCGCAAAGATGAGAATCGGGACCGGGATTCCCACAACATCTCCTTGCCCAATCCATAAAAACGATGGCGACAAGTTCCCGATTGGTCTCCCATCGCTGAATAGCAGCGCCGCACCTCTCGCTGCTGTCATCATTCCCAGTGTCACAATAAAGGGAGCAATTTTCGCCTTCGAAATAATCGTCCCGTTGATCACACCCGTCAAGAGCCCTAATCCAAGACCAACCAAAATGGGGACAACGACTGGATACGTATCCGGATGAGCAAGGCTAGCCGTAACTACAGACACAAGAGCAATCACGGAACCTGATGACAAATCGATCCCAGTCGTAATAATGACGATCGTGACGCCAATCGCGACAATGCCGACCACCGACATTTGCCGAACAATATTTAATAAGTTGCCGGTTGTAAAAAATGTCGGCGAAAGAATGGACATCAAAATGACGAGTGCTATCAGAATCACCAACATGCCATATCGGTTTAAAAATCGATACAATTTGTCCTTCGACGTGGCCGTCGAAGAAATCCCTGCCTTCCCCTGTTTGTTCGTAACAGAAACTTGGCTTTCCATACCCATTCCCCCTGCTCTTTATCGCTTCGCCTCGATCAACTGGCCCGTTGCCAGCTGCATAATCCGCTCTTGGGTTGCTTCTTCCCTTGTCAGCTCTCCTGTTTTTCTTCCTTCATGCATAACGATAATCCGGTCGCTCAATCCCAATATTTCCGGCATTTCCGAAGAAACTACGACGATCGCTTTTCCCTTCTTGGCGAGATCAAAAATCAAATTGTAAATTTCCGCCTTCGCCCCTACATCAATTCCCCTCGTCGGTTCATCGAGAAACAAAATATCCGGATTGTGAAGCAGCCATCGGGCAATGAGCGCTTTTTGCTGATTGCCCCCGCTTAAATATTTGATCAACTGCTGCAAACTCGGCGTTTTAATCGCAAGCTGTTCGGCTAGCCTTTGACAGTCTTCGCGGATTTTTCGTTGCTGCAAAAAACCCGCCTTCGTATACTGGTTGACCGTAACCGTGATCATGTTGTCCTCGACAGACAACGGTAAAAACAGCCCTGTCAGTTTTCGGTCTTCCGTCAACAGGCCCATCCCATATCGAATCGCGTCCCGTGCCGAGCGAATCGCAACCTTTTTTCCGTGAACATAAATGTCTCCCGCGTCCGGTTTGGCAACGCCAAAAACGCTTTCTAATACTTCTGTTCTTCCAGACCCCATCAACCCAGCAAACCCGACTATTTCCCCTTTCCGTACTTCAAAGCTCACATCATGAAATTTCCCTTTTTTCGTCAACCCTTTGACCGACAACGCCACTTCTCCGATCGGAATCTTTGGCTTATGGAAAATTTGATTCAATTCCCTTCCGACCATCATTTGAATGAGTTCATCCCTTGAAATTTGATGGCTCGGCTTCGTCCCGATGTACTTCCCGTCCCTCAGCACGGTCACCTCATCGGTGATTTGTTCGAGTTCATCCATCTTATGAGTAATATAAATAATGGATACGCCCTCTTTTTTCAAAGAGCGAATGATGTGGAAAAGGTGATGAACCTCTTTCTCCGTAATGGCCGACGTCGGTTCATCCATAATGATCAGCTTCGAATTGTAAGAGATCGCTTTCGCAATTTCCACCATCTGCATATTGGCAATGCTCAAATCCGCCATCTTCGCATTGGGGTCAATATCGATCTCAAGCTGTTCAAATAGTTGTCTCGTCTTTTTAATGAGTTCCTTCATTTTGACCCAACCCGCGAACGGATAACTCGGTTCTCTGCCGAGAAAAATATTTTCCGCCACCGTCATGTTCGGAACCGGGCTCAACTCTTGATGAATCATCGAAATGCCTTTATCGAGCGCTTGTTTAATCGTGGAGACTTTCAGCTCTTCCCCGTCGAACATGATCTTGCCTTGATCGGGCGTGTAAATGCCGATCAGGATCTTCATTAAGGTAGACTTCCCCGCTCCATTTTCCCCCATCAGCGCATGTACAGTTCCTCTTTTCACTCTCAGCTGCACCCGATCCAAAGCCTTTACTCCAGGAAACTCTTTTGTAATATCGATCATTTCCAATACATAATTGTTGCTCATTCGTACCCCGCCTTTTCGCTATAGATTGCCCCTTTTATCAAAGCGGATGGTTGCCCCGCGGCTTTATAACGTCGGCCGTTCTATGAGCTTAGGTAGGCTAGTTTCACAAAGGAAAAGTGAATGTTAGGAAGGATGTCAGCAACGCGGCAGCATCCTTCCTTTTCACTCTTCTTTTCTCATTGCCACTTTTTGATGTACTCATCGACATTCTCTTTCGTAACCAGCTCATACGGAATCCAATTGTATTTCTCTACTTTTTCTCCTTTTGCCGCTTTAATAGCCGTCTCTAATCCAGCTTGTCCTTGGCCTTTCGCGTTTTGATAGACGGTGACTTTTAATTTTCCTTGCTTAACATATTCAAGAGCATCCGGCGTCGCATCAACTCCTGCTACAACAACATCATTTAACTTTCCAGCAGCCTCCAGTGCCATAATCGCACCGATGGCCATTTCATCATTGTTAGAGACAACAGCATCAATTTTTTTGCCAGACTGCAACCAGTTTTCCATCAGCGCCATTCCCTTTGCACGATCCCATTCTGCTGTTCCTTCTAGAACGACTTTCATCCCCGGATATTTTTTTATCACTTGCTTATTTCCTTCTGTCCGCTTGATTTGTGCTTCCTGACCCATTTGGCCGTTGATAATGGCGATGTTTCCTTTGCCTCCTAAAATTTTCGCCACTTCTTCCATTTGCATGATGCCAGCTTTGATCGATTCAGAACCAACATAGGCTGTTGCCTTGTCTACCCCGTCAAAAATACGGTTTACAACCACGATTGGAATGTTCGCTTGATTCGCTTTTTCCACCATTTGCGGCGCCGAAACCGTATCGACAGGAATCAATACAATGGCATCCACTTTTTGTTGAACAAAGTTTTCCACTTGAGACAATTGCTTGTTTGCGTCATTCATCGCATCAACGTAAATGACTTCCACATCTTTTTGCGTTTTGGCATATTCCTTCATTCCGTCTTGCAAGTAACTCAGCCATTTGTCATCAAAATCTGGAAGGGCCGCGCCAATGACAATTTTTCCTGGTTTGTCCCCTGATTGGGCTGTTTCTTGTTGTTTGTTGCAGCCAAAAAGCAACGAAAAACTAAACAGCAATACGACCAATGAAATCCACTTCATTCGACCTTTCATCTTCCTTTTGCCCCCTTGTCTCTTTAAAATTTTACCTTGTCCATAGCCCGTCATTTTCCTCTCTCGAATGGAGAGCGAGACCAGCTTATGGACGTTTTCTATGACAAACGAAGCCAAAATGGGCCTCGCTGCCTTCAATTAGCGCGCTGCTCAGCTATATTCCCTTCGAGCCGTATAGTTTTGCCCCTGTCAAACGACTCGGTGGCCGCAATGGCAATTTTTAGGTTCACTTTTCCGTCAATTTCAGTTACTTTTGGTGTTTGCCGGTTTTGAACGCATTCGATAAAGTGGACAAGCTCTAAACGGTACGCATCGTTGAATCGCGTTTGGAAATCAGGAATGATTTCGTATGTGCTTCCTTTGGCATTCAACAATGTGACATTTTGATTGCGAAGAGTACCAATAAACAAGGAGCCTTCTGTGCCGATAATTTCTGTACGAATATCGTGCCCGTATGGCGAGTTCCGGCTTGCCTCAATATCCCCAGCTGCGCCAGAGTCAAAATGGACATACGTAATTGCCTGATCCACATCTTTAAACTCTTCCATAAATGAATGCAACAGTACTCTTCCATGAGCAGAAACAGACGTAATTTCTGCCCCCATTAAGTAACGGGCAATATCATAGTCATGAATCGAAACGTCCAAAAATACGCGGCCGCTATGTTGAATAAACTCAGCCGGAGGTGAACCAGCATCTCTTGTAATCCCTTTAAAGTAGATTGGTTTGCCAATATCCCCCGCTTCAATTCTTCTCTTCGCCTCGGCATAAGCAGGATCAAACCGTCTCATAAAGCCGACTTGACAAATGACACCTGTCTCCTGAATCGTTTGAATGATGTCATCGGCTTCCTCTAAACTTTGGGTAAGCGGTTTCTCGACGAAGATCGCTTTGCCGTTTTTGGCTGCTTTTGCAATCATCTCTGCATGAGTGCTCGTCGGGGTTACGATCACGACGGCATCAATTGTCGGATCCTCGAATACATCATCCGGGTTCTTGGTCCATCGCTCAATCCCATATTCCCGCGCAAACTGCTCCGCTCTTTCTCCAAGAGGGTCGACCACACTCACCAGTTTAGCACCGCTTACTTGGTGAGTCGCCAGGTTTTTCGCATGGTGGTGTCCAAGGCGCCCTAGCCCGAGAACTGCACAACGAACGGTCATGATCCACACACCTTTCTTTGCTTAATGTAACCGCTTTCTAAATCGTCGTATTTCATCAACGCGATTGCACTTGCACTGACGGTAGCACTTCAGAAATGCTTACCCATCCCCCAGTTTGCACCGACCGTTCCACCGCCTCAAGCACGGCTTGATTGCGAACACCGTCTTCGAAGTTCGGCGAAGGGCTGTACCCGCCGGCAATGCCATTCATCATTTCCACCAACAAGTTAATAAATGTATGTTCATAGCCAATAATGTGCCCAGCCGGCCAATAAGCCGAGGCATACGGATGCCCCACCTCTGTGCAGTTGATCGTCCGGAATCCTTGCAGTCCGCGCTCATCGTCTTCGAGGTACACTTGAAGGTTATTCATATTTTCCATGTCCCAACGGATCGAGCCGCGTTCCCCATTAATTTCAAAACGGTTGCCTGCCCGATTTCCTCTGCTAAAACGGCTGACTTCAAACACTCCTAAAGCCCCGTTTTCAAAACGGGCCAAGAAGGCGGAGGCATCATCAACATCCACTTCTCCCCATGCCGTGCCTTCAACGCGCCCTTTTAAATGGATATCCATATCTCCAAGCGGCCGTTTTTTAATAAACGTCTCCATCATGCCGACAACTTCGCGGAATTCTCCGACTAAGAAACGGGCCAGGTCGATAATATGCGCCCCAAGATCTCCGTGTGTGCCTGATCCAGATACTTCTTTTTTCAGGCGCCATATTAACGGGAAGTTCGGATCCATCAGCCAGTCTTGCAAAAACGTAGCACGAATGTGGTAAATTTTCCCCAGTCGCCCTTGTGCGATCAACTGCTTGGCAAACTGAACCGCCGGAGCAAAACGGTAATTGTGACAAATCATATGAACTACACCTGCTCGCTTGACAGCTTCCAACATTTCAAGCGATTGTTCCAATGTGAGAGCAAGCGGTTTCTCACAAATGATATGTTTTCCTGCTTTCGCTGCCGCGATTGCAATTTCCGCATGCGTATTGTTTGGGGTAACAATATCGATGACATCGATATCATCCCGTTCAATCAGGCGGCGCCAATCTGTTTCATACGATGCCCATCCCATTTTTTGCGCCGCTTCTTTAACTCCTTGCTCATCCCGGCCCGCAATGGCTTGCAGAACTGGGATGACATCTGTGTCGAAGTAAAAGGGAAGATCGCGAAACGCATGGCTATGCGCTTTTCCCATAAACTTATAACCAACCATGCCAATCCGGATTTGTTTTTTCTCTTTCATTCTCTCACCCGCCTTTTTATTTTGACGGAGCTGTTTGGCGAAAGTCGATTATTTTCCCCGTTTTAGCACTTTCATAAATCGCCTCTAGCAATTGAATCGAGCGGAAGCCATCTTCAGCTGTCACCGGAGGCTTTGTTCCATGGATAATGGCATCAATAAACAGACGATCCTCTTCCTTATATCCCCATTTTTCTTCAATGGATAATTGATAGAAATCATGAATGTGCGCCGCCTGCTGCAACCCTGGGGCATACATGACTTTTTCGAGTTCTTGGGTTGCGACCGTGCTATACTTCCCATAAACCTCCAAACTCTCAAACGGAAAGCTCCATCCAGCATGAGCATACGTCACAAAATTGACGATCGTCCCCGAGACAAATGTCATCATAATCGCGAATGTATCTAATTCCTCTGTCGAAATGTTTTGTTTTGCTTCGCAGTAAACCGTTTGTACTTCACCAAATAAATAACGGCACAGATCCATCAAATGGAAAGGAGTTTCATACAAGAAGCCTCCCGTCACCTTCGGGTTTGCCGTCCAAGGAGGATTTAACAGTTCGCCGCGGTTCATTTTTACATGAGCCAAATAGGGGGTTACCTCCCCGGAATCAACCAATTCCTTGACTCTTTTGTACACCGACGCATATCGACGGTTCATTCCCAAGTTGTAAATCGCCTTTGATCGTTCAGCCGCTTGCCTGATCTGCTCTGCCCCCTCCAAAGAAGTCGCCATCGGTTTTTCTGAGAACACATGCACATTGTTTTCCAGACATTTTAGTACCGGCTCAACATGCATCGTGTTTGGCGTCGTCACGTAAACAGCATCTACACCAAGATCAAATAATTCCTCGAGGCTTTTGACCGCTTTTGCTTCCCCGGCTTCCTTCGCCAATGAAGCGGCTCTTTCTTCCACAATATCCGCTACCCCAATAATTTGAACCCGCTCATCTTTCTTTAGGATCGACGTATGTACCTTGGCAATCCCTCCGGCTCCCAAAATTCCTACTTTCACCCGAGTCATTATTTTCTCCTCCTCATCTCCGTTGTAGCAGGGAAGCGCTTTCTAATACATCGAAAACAATGGTTATCATGTCCATTAATAATAGTGCAATCTAATCCCTATCAAACTTTTTGAGCAAGCGCTTTCCTTTTGTTTTTTATTTTACCCTCAACCTATTATTTTATCAAGTATTTTTTCTAAATTTATAGAATTTTTATTAAAAAATAAAAGAACAGCTATTTACAGCTGTTCTTCTCATTAAATTCAACGTTTTCTCCGGTAACATCTATTATTTCATAAAAACAATCTGCTCACATCCTTACGATTTCACTTTAGCGATATGACAGGCCGATTTCCTTACCACTAGATGAGGCGGCAAAATGATCCGCTGTTTCGTATGATTGGTCTCTTCAATTTGGGCAATTAGCAGGTCAACCGCTTGCCTTCCCATTTCTTCAATAGGTTGGGCGACTGTCGTCAACGGCGGGTCGATAATGGCCGATAAAATCGTATTATCAAATCCAACCACCGACAGATCATCAGGAATGCGGAGTCCCAACTCTTTGGCCGCCTGATAAATGCCAACGGCAAGAGAATCAAAACAGGCAAAAATCGCTGTCGGCCTTGGGGTCAACTGCAACAGCTCCATCGCCGCCCTTTTTCCATCAGCCATCGAATAGTCCGTATATACAATCCAAGATTCTTCGCATTTCAAGCCGTTCTCTTGAAGCACCTGCTGATAGGCCTGCAGCCTGTATTTATCGCTTGTACGACTTAAATTCCCAAGCATGATCGCGATCTGTTGATGTCCTAGGGAAACAAGATGCGAGACAGCCTGATATCCCCCTAAAAAATCATCAACTCTCACCACGTTAATAGCCAGCTCCGGGATGTCTTGGGCAATAAAAACCAAAGGGAAATTCTCTTCCAACAGCTCTTTGATCATTGTATAATTGTTCGTTGTGGTTCCGATAATGATGCCATCCACGCTTTTTTGGCGCAATAAAGAAAGATACATTTCTTCCGTCTCCGGGTTGTTATCCGTATTGCACATCAGAACGTTAAATCCCTGTTCTCTCCCCCGATCTTCCACTTTCCTAGCGATTTCAGAAAAAAATGGGTTTGCTACGTCAGGGATGACAAGGCCAATCGTTCTTGTCCGCTTCCCAGTCAACGCCGAGGCGACCATGCTCGGTTGATAATGCAGCTCTTCCATTACCCGAAGGACTCTTTTTCTCGTTCTTTCACTAATGCGCCCGGTATTATTGAGCACCCTTGATACCGTTGAAATGGATACACCCGCTTTTTTTGCTACATCGTAAATGGTTACTTTCATCGCTCATCATTCTCTCCATCTGTTGTAGTCAAGCTCGTTAGGTAAAGCGCTTGCTTTCTTTAACGTTATTTTAATGTTTTTTCCACTTTCTTTCAATTGTTTTTTCGGATTTCGTAATAAATAAAACCATATAAAAACCGGCCTAGTTATTGACCGGTTTGAACAAATGAACCAATGCTATCGTTTCTCCTACCTCCCCCGAAACACCGGCTTCCGCTTTTCTAAAAAGGCGCGAACGCCTTCGCGGTGGTCTTCGGTTTGCCGCATGCGCTGTTGGGCGTCGGTTTCGAGTTCGAGCACGCGAAGCAAATCTTCTTTTGTTTGTTCGACGTACAACATTTTCGTGGCGATCATGGCTTGAAGCGGTTTTTCTTGCAAGGAAGCGATTGCTTGTTCCGCCTGTTGTTCATCTTCGACGATGAAGTCAATCAGCCCGAGCTGCTGCGCTTCGTCAGCGCTCATCGGTTTTCCTTCCCAAATGATCTGTTTGGCTTTCGCCGTGCCGACCCGCTGGGCCAAGAAGAAATGCCCGCCGCCGTCAGGGACGAGGCCGATGCCGATGAAATTCATCGCCAAGCGCGCTTCTTTCGTGGCGATGAGGTAATCGCTCGCCAAGGCAAAGCTGAACCCAAGGCCGGCCGCTGGGCCATGGATGAGCGAAACGGTGATTTTCGGCATCGTATACAAGAGCATGATCATCTCCTGAATCGTTTTCATCACGGTTTGAAATTGGCTCGGGTCATCGACTGCCAGCATTGTCTTAATGTCGCCCCCAGCCGAAAAGCCTCTTCCTCTGCCGCGGATGACGACAACGGAAGCATCACTTTCCTTGATTTGCCGCAGCGCGTCGACGAGTTCCGTTAGCATTTGCACATCCATGGCATTTAACGCCTGCGGGCGGTTCAGTTCCAATATCGCTTTGTTTTGGTCAAATGTCAGCACAACCGTTTCCATGGCTCTCCTCCTCTGAATGATGATTCATTTCTTTTCATTCGCCATGAAGATTGTTTTTTCCTTGTTGGCGGCAAAAATATCATTTTCTCCAACACATCCATGCTTGACATCTTCATCTACTTGTAATAGCTTCTATGTCGGTGTTGCTTTTTTTCGAAGCACAGCGTGCCGATAAAGGAGTGGATCGCATGAGAAATCCAAGTGTACGAAACATCTCGTTTTATGCAGCGGCGGCGTTGATATTCTCGATGATGGTCTACAACGTCTTTTATCATCTAGGAACATTCCCGATTTCAAGCTGGGACGAAGCGCGTCATGGCGTCAATGCATACGAAATGCTGAGGCATGGAAATTTGATCGTCAACACATACCTTGGGCATCCTGATTACTGGAATTTAAAGCCTCCTGTCAGCTACTGGGCGATCATGATTGGCTACAAGCTGGTCGGGCTGAACGCGCTTGGTTTGCGGCTGATGTCTGGCATTTGCGCTATCCTCACGGCCGTTGCCATTGCGCTGTTTGTGAAAAAACGATTTGGAAGCATGGCCGCGATCGTCTCATTGCTTGCCTTGTCTACTAGCACTCAATATTTGCTCAACCATTGCGCTCGCACCGGAGATGCGGATTCGCTCTTTGTATTCTTCTTTACGTTATCCATCCTTTCGTTGCTGGCCGCCAGACGGCAGACGCGATGGTTGTATGCAGCGGGCCTTGCCTGTTCACTTGCGTTTTTAACGAAAAGTTGGCATGCGGGGAACATTCTGTTGATCATGGTCTTATATTTTCTCATCACTAGACAGTGGGAATCAGGCCGCTGGCGCACATGGTGGAGGGCAGTCGTCAGTTTCACGGTTCCTGTGCTCGCTTGGGCTTTTGCCCGCTATCACTATGATGGATTCCACTTTTTTAAACAAATGATCGAATATGACTTGTTGCTGCGCTCCACTCGGCCCATTGAGGGTCATATCGGTGATGAAGCCTATTACGGCGTCATTCTTGTTCATTTCTTCTTTTGGTGGCTGGCTCTCTTGATCGGCATCATGGTCATCAGTTACATGCAAGGCGTTCGTCTTTTAGCGTTTGAAGGAACAGACCATCGATTGAAAGAAGATGTGATCGGGATTTTGCTTTGGATTTGCGTCCCGCTTCTCATGTTTACCATAGCGAAGACGAAAATCAGATGGTACCTCCTCCCTGTCTATCCGCCGCTTTGCCTATTGATTGGCATTTGCGCAAGTCAATTATGGAGAAAAGGAACGTGGGGGGCGCGCGGGCTGCTGCTTGCCGGTCTGTTGTTCGTCGCATCGTTTTATGAAACGAATATTCAACATTATATCCATCATCCGAAGCCAAATTTCGAACTGGCATTGCTTCAGCAGACCGCTCAAAGGCCTGTTCATGGATACGAGCTGTTTATGTACCATCCGTTGCACGAGAAAGGCCGCTGGCCGCAAAATGCGGTCTTGACAGCAGAGCTTGCGAATGACCTCAAACCTCGGCGCGGAGGGTTGAAAACGTTCTTGCATACAAGCCGAAGCTTGCTTCTCGTGAAAAAAGCCTGGTTCAGCAAACAGCTCGAGCATGAGTACCACCTGTCTGTTCTTGCCTCAAACCGTTGGGGATATATTTTGGAAAAGCACGCTTCATGAGGCAGCCTTGGAGTGACGCTCGCTCCAAGGCTGCACAGCCATTCTTTCCTAACAGAAACTTTCCTCCTATCTCTTCTCATCCCGCTTAACTTTCGTTAAAAATAATCAACTTCAACTCCGTCATTTCCTCGATCGCATAGCGAAGACCTTCGCGGCCGAACCCGCTTTCCTTCACGCCGCCGTACGGCATATGGTCAACGCGGAACGTTGGGATGTCGTTGATCAGCACCCCGCCGACGTGCAATTGTTTCGCCGCTTTCCACGCGGTATGGACGTTGTCGGTGTAGATGCCCGCCTGCAAGCCGTAGCGCGAGTCATTGACCAATTCAATGGCTTCATCGATCGAACGGACGCGGTTGATCAAAACAATGGGGGCGAACACTTCTTGGCACGACACTTTCATTGTCGGTTCGGCGTCGACAATGACGGTTGGAAGCAAGATATTGCCGTCGCGTTCGCCGCCGAGGACAACGCTGGCGCCCCCTTGTTTTGCCTCTTCGATCCACGAAAGCGCCCGGTCGACGTCATTTGGCGTAATTAAGGCCGACACATCGGTATTCGGATCGAGCGGGTCACCCGTCTTCAATTGTTTGGCCGCCGTGACAAATTTTTCAACGAATTCGTCATAACGATTCTCATGCACGTAAATGCGCTGGAGTGAAATGCACACCTGCCCTTGGAACGTGAACGCGCCGAACACGCAGCGCGGGATGATGCGGTCGAGATCGACCTGTTCATCGACGATCACGGCCGAATTGGAACCGAGCTCGAGCGTCACCCGCTTTAAGCCCGCCTTATTGCGGATCGCGATGCCGACTTCCGGGCTGCCGGTGAAAGTGATCATGCTGATGCGCGGGTCGGTGACGATTTTGTCGCCGACCGTGCGGCCGCTTCCGGTGACGACGTTGAGCGCCCCTTTCGGCAAACCGGCTTTTTCGAACAATTCGGCGATAAAATAGGCGGACAGCGGCGTTTGGCTGGCTGGTTTTAACACAACTGTGTTGCCCGAGGCGATGGCCGGGCCAAGTTTATGGGCGACCAAGTTCATCGGGAAGTTAAACGGCGTAATCGCCCCGATAACGCCGATCGGCTCGCGGACCGTCAAGGCGATGCGATTTTCCCCACCCGGCGCCGCGTCGAGCGGCAACGTTTCCCCATGAATGCGTTTGGCTTCTTCGGCGGCGAATTTGTACGTTTGGATCGTGCGGGCGACTTCCCCTTTCGCCGTGGTGATCGGTTTGGCTGCTTCCAGTGCGATCAACTTCGCCGCTTCTTCCTGCCGCTCTTTCAGCTGCTCGACGACCCGCTCTAAAATGGCGGCTCGTTCATGCGCCGGCATGGCAGCCATCGTTTGCCGCGCGGCGTATGCCGCGGCAATGGCTTCATCGACTTCTTCTTCTGTCGCTGTCGGAATTTCGGCAATCGTCTCGCGTGAGTATGGCGATTTCAGCTCAGTGTACGACTTGGCTTCCCGCCATTCGCCGTTGATGTATAATTTCTGTTTCTGTACCGCTGTTTTCATCTATTTCACCCTTTCCTTATTTTGGGCATGCAGCTTTAGCCAACGCATCCCTCTTTGTTATATATCCCACACGCCCTGCTTATTTGTTTCATTCGCCATCATGCCCAAAAATCCTTCTTTTTCCTCTTATTTCAATAGATGATGATTGAGCCTGCTGTTACATCTTTAAGCATTTTTTGTGCCATCATGGCAAGCGCAAACGGCAGTCTCATTTTAAAGGCTGTAAGGCTCACTTTACCGCAAAATGCTTGCTGATGGTGATGTATTTCCTCGCTTGTGACAATGTTCAAACAAGAAGATGCTACACCTGGTCAGGAACAATGGCTTGTAGACAGCACAACTAAGTAGGCCATTGGCCGACAAAAACAGTGAATAGGTTCACCATACCGGTTCTACTGTTCACCGGATGAGCCCCCAATGTTGCAACACAGGGCAATTATTTTTTCTTCCGCCCGACATCAACCAATTCTCTATCTTTCTTTCCCATATGTTTTCGTTATATGATGGATGCAGCCAATATTTTCTTGAAAGGATACCGGGAAATGATCATCAAAAAAATCATCGACCTCACCATGCCGATCACGGCCCAAACTCCGGTGTACCCGGGGGATCCGAAGCCCAAGATCGAACCGGCAGCGACGTTCGCCCAAGACGGCTATCACGTCAGCCGCCTTGTGCTTGGGTCGCATAGCGGCACGCATGTGGATGCGCCGTTTCACTTTTGCGAACACGGTTGGCGGCTCGATGACGTGCCGCTCTCCTATTTTCTTGGCCGCGGCGTCGTGATCGATGCCACGGGGAAAGCGGAAGGCGAAGCGGTGACGATGGCCGATGCCGCTCCGTATATCCCGAAGCTGTCGCCGGGAACCATTGTGTTGTTTCATACCGGCTGGTCGCAATACGCCGGAACAAAGCGGTATTTCCGCCATCCGTACGTCGCGCCGGATGTGATTGAAGCGATGCTCGAACGAGGTGTTCGCACGTTTTTGATCGATGCCCTGAACATCGACCCGCCGGACGGCTCCTCGTTCCACGCTCACGAGCTTATTCTTGGCGCCAACGGGGTGATCGGGGAAAATTTCGCGAACTTCGAGCGAATCGATTTTGATGACCCGTATATTATCGCCCTCCCTCTTTCCTTGCCTGGCTGCGACGGTTCGCCCGTTCGGGCGGTGGCGGTGCAGTGGGCGTAACGAAGAAGGGGGATACAGCCCCGCACATGCTTTGATGCGGGCCGCACTTCCTTTGGCTAGTTAATCCATTTGATCACTTTCCCCGGGTTTCCCGCCAACGACCGCGTTGGCGGTTTCATTATACAAACGAACGAGCCGCCGCGCCCGCTCCCGCTCCTTGACGAGCTCCGGGTCGGCGGGGTTGTACCATTGCCCCGCCAACATCTTTTCTTTTTCGGTTTTCATCGAATCCCTCCAACACTTTATGCATTCGTTTCAAAACTCCATCGAATGGCGGGGTCTTATCGCCCTCCGGAAAAACGGTTGCCTGTCATGGTTTCAATCCGCACGCCTTCCCGATAGTAAGCGTCCATCACATCCTTTGGCACCATGCTTCCGCCGGTAGCCCAGCAAATATGGGTGGCGTTTTTCATTTTTTCTTTCAAATCGTTTTCCTCTACATACGTTTGTCCCGCCGAATCGCGAAACAACCGAACAGGCCCCTCCACTCCCGCCAAGGCGGACGGCTCTAAATAGATTCCTTCTGCATCAGCCATGGCTGCGAGCAAGCGATACAGCGTCGAATCGTCCACCGTATAGACGCCGCTGATGACGTTCTCAAGCATGTTCCCCACCAACCTCGACGGCCGGCCCACCGCCAGCCCGTCAGCTTCCGTCTTGTTATCGAGGCCAAAATCTTGCACCGACACGCGATCGTGCTGTCCCGTCATCAGGCCGAGCAACATGCAAGGCGAATGCGTCGGTTCAGCGAAAAAGCAATGGACATGATCGCCGTACACGAGCTTCAGGCCAAACGTCACCCCACCCGGACCGCCGCCGACGCCGCAAGGAAGATATACAAAGAGCGGGTGGTTTTCATCAACCGTGATGTTCATATCCTCTAATTGCTTTTTCAGCCGAAACGCCGCCACCGCATAGCCTAAAAACAGATGGATCGAGTTCTCGTCATCGATAAAATACGACGTTGGATCCTCGGTGGACCGTCTTCTCGCCTCTTCCACCACTTTGTTGTAGTCGGTGAGATGTTCGACAACCGCAACCCCTTTGCTTCGCAGCAAGTCTTTTTTCCATTGTTTCGCATCGGCTGACATATGAACGGTAACGCGGAACCCAAGCTTCGCTCCGATGATGCCGATACTCAAGCCTAAATTTCCCGTCGAACCAACGACAAGCGAATAGCGGGAAAAGAACTGTCCGAATTCCTCGCTGTCCATCACCGCATAGTCGTCCCCCATGGTGATCATATGGTTTGCCAGCGCGAGGTCTTCCGCATGTTTCAGAACCTCGTAGATTCCCCCTCTCGCCTTGATCGATCCGGAGATGGGAAGATGGCTGTCACATTTCAGCAACAGCTCCCCTTCAATGTTGGTCTGAAACATCTTTTCCAAACGCTGTTTCA
This sequence comes from Geobacillus sp. LEMMY01, assembly GCF_002042905.1. NCBI lineage: Bacteria > Bacillati > Bacillota > Bacilli > Caryophanales > Anoxybacillaceae > Geobacillus > Geobacillus sp. LEMMY01. Next base: position 125,072 of record NZ_MVKA01000008.1, on the reverse strand, counting down.
TGTTCGGAATTCGCACTAAAGGGGATTCGATGATACCGTGGGCCGTTCGCGTCTCGGGAAATGCCTTCGCGATGTAGGGGGCAAAGCGGCGCAATCGCTCTTCGGCCTCCTTGACATCGCGCTCGCGTAAAGGAATCGTTTGAATAGCTTGCGCAAACGCGTGATATTTTGGATTGCGCCAAAACACCTCTTCGGCCGCCATGATCATTTCAAGCAGCGGGAATTCCTTTACCCACTTTTGGATTTCGTTTTTGGTCATCATGCACCATTCTCTCCCATGCGTGTTTGTCGTTTCGCACCCTTGGCGGATGCCGGTCCAAAGTTCACTTCATTGTTTGCCGAACCGTTTGCCGTTTACCTTCAGTCTCGCGAAAACCGCTTCCATTGTCAATGGGGATGAAGGGAAATGGTTTGTGGATGACATTCGGGAGTGATCCCCAGGCCTCGTCGGAATGGCCAAGCGAGGCATGATCCGCTTTGAAAAATGCCTGTCTTTCCATTATGATGAAAGAGGCAAACCATATTCGTGGAGATGATGATCATGAGCAATCGTCGCGATTTATCGCTTTTGTTTCTCGTGATGTTTTTGGTCATGGCCGGGTTTGGCATCATCATTCCCGTCCTTCCGTTTTACGCAGAAAAAATCGGCGCGACTCCAACACAACTCGGTTGGCTAATGGCCGTTTATTCGCTCATGCAATTTTTATTTGCGCCGATGTGGGGGAAATTATCGGACCGATATGGACGAAAACCGATGTTGCTTGTCGGCATTTTTGGTTTGGCCCTTTCGTTTTTCTTGCTCGCCGCCGCCACAACACTTTGGATGTTGTTTGCCGCTCGCATCATCGGGGGATGTTTATCCGCCGCCACGATGCCGACCGCTATGGCATATGTCGCAGATGTGACAACCGAAGAAGACCGGGGCAAAGGAATGGGGATGATCGGAGCGGCCGTTGGGCTTGGATTTATTTTCGGACCCGGAATCGGCGGCATATTTTCCAAAACGAGCTTGACCGCTCCGTTTTGGATTGCAGGCAGCTTGGCACTGCTGACAGCTATATTCGTTTTCGTTTTCTTGCATGAATCGCTTCCGAGAGAAAAACGATCGAACATAAAAGCGAAACGACCATCGCTTGCGGTTGCTCTCCGAAGCCCTTTGGCACGCCTATACATGTTGCAGCTCATCGTAACGTTTTCCCTCGCCGGACTTGAAGCGACGTTCGCCTACTTTGCCGCTGAACGAGCAGGGCTTTCGTCGACGGAACTTGGCTACATCTTTATGATCATGGGGCTTGCAGGAGCCGTCGTCCAAGGGGGGCTTCTTGGAAAACTGATCCGCTCATTCGGGGAAGGCGCTGTCATTCGTTTCGGGCTGTTCCTGTCAGCAGTTGGCTTTTTTCTCATTTTATTCGTTCATAGCTTTTGGACAGCCGCGCTCTATTTAACGATTTTCGGCATTGGCAACGGCGTCATCCGCCCGTGCGTCTCCGCCTTGTTAACGAAGCATACAGCGGATGGCCAAGGAAGTGCGACAGGCGTCTTATCCTCGTTCGATTCGCTCGGCCGCATTGGCGGTCCGGCGATCGCCGGCTGGCTGTTTACCTTAAAGTCCAGTTTGCCATATATGGCAGGGATTGTGCTAACACTCATTTCCTTTGCTGTTTTTCAATCATTTCAACGAACGATGATGCAAAAAGACTCGGCCCTTTGACACAGAGGAGGATGGGGGTAGAAAAGCACCGATTTATTCCCAGTTACACTCACGTATGGAAGTAAAGCTCTTATTCTAGGGTGATCAAAAATCAACGTCTGTACAGGAGGAGGACCGCCTTGAACATCGTTCCAATCAAACAATTGAACCGCGCCATCGTCCACCAGTTTTTCACCAACCATTGGGGAAGCCCGCAAATGGTTGTCTCGACCGGCATCTATAACTGCAGCGAACTGGATGGATTTGCGGCTGTCGAGAATGGACAGCGGATCATCGGGCTCATTACGTTTGTGATTCGCGGAAACGAATGCGAGATCATCTCGCTAGACAGCATAATGGAAAACCGCGGCGTCGGCAGCACCCTTTTGCATGAGGCGGAGACATGGGCGAGACAACAAAGGTGCACCGCTGTTCAACTGATCACCACCAACGACAACTTGCATGCGCTTCGTTTCTACCAAAAGCGCGGCTACCAAATTGTGAATGTCTTTCCGAACGCTGTCGACAAGGCGCGGCGAATCAAGCCAAGCATTCCGAAAACAAGTCCTGACGGCATTCCAATTCGGGATGAGTTATTGCTGGTGAAACCACTGGCGTGACACGATGTGATGATGACGCCGTATTGGAAAAGAAGCATCGGCCTCCTCCCGAGACCGGTGCTTCTTTCAATTTTTTGAACACTCCTCCACCTATGACGCTAGCCGTGAGGAGTGTCAAATTTCGGTGGCAATATGATAAATGTAATAGACCCCATAGGCGATGCTGATGAGGGAAACGGTTTTCACCATCCATTGGTTCATGGCTTGCTGTCTCGCTTTCATCCAAACGAACGGAACGCCAAGGAATGTCGTGAATAACATCATGCCGATGACCGTCCCTAAACCAAAAATCAAAATAAAGGAAAGCGCCATCCAAGTTCCTTTGACCGTCGTCATCGTCAACAATACCATCCCAGCGCTTCCGGCCAATCCATGGATAATGCCGATCAATGTCGATTTGATATGTAAATGATGAATATCGCCATGGTGATGATGATCCGTACTCATTGTCGAGCGAAAACTGGCGATTCCTAAAATGACGATCATTACGCCAACGGCCATTTCAAGGTAAGAAGCAACCTGTTCAGGAATTTGCCGCTCAAAGGCGATCATCGCCATCCCGACAACGAGCAGCGTCAACGTATGGCCGATTCCCCAAAACATGCCGGCCAGTGACGAAAGAGAGAGCTTTTTCGTCCGACTGGCGATCGTGGAAACAGCAATCACATGATCCGGTTCCGTCGCATGTTTCATTCCTAGCAACAATCCAAACAAGAGTACAGGCCATATCGCTCCCATTGTCCCATTCCTCTCCCTTGTCATTAATATTTCCGCCAACAGACCAGCGCTTCCTCACCGCATTGTTGGCGAATAAACTGTTGGACGCGTTGAAATATCGCTTCGATGGCCGATGTTTCATACGCCAATATACGTACAGAAAAGCCTGGAACGGCTGCCGCTGAAAAACCGCAGCGAACCTCTTGCGGCATCTCTTCCATTAATTGGTTGAACTGTTCTAACACTTCCTTTGTGATGAACGGAGAAAGAGCCACCAATGATCCGACATGCGTATAGCCGCCAAGCTGCAGCATGCTCGTTAAGTGCTGCCGCGAATCCAAGTACAGATGATCAAACAGAACGAGCACTTCGTCTTGATACACCTTCAGTTTCGAACGAATCCAATCGTAGCGGAACAGCTGTCCGCTCTCCGCCCAACCTGGCGTGATGATCTCCCCGTACATAAACGTCGAACGGTTTGTTATATAGACGACCGTCTCCTGGATAAAACGGGCTTGCTCGTAGGCAATGAGAGGATCGGGAAAATATTCGAGAACACTTTCATCCCCCAAGGAAAATTGCGTATATTGCCAAACAGGCGCATGCGGAGTTTTGTACACTTTTGTCGCCGCTTGCGTCGTCATCATCAGTCTAGCGTGAGGCTCCAGCTTCATATTGATCTCGTAGCGGTCGCCATCGACGTACCCTCCCCCAACGTGGACAAGATATAACGTCGGATGAGCAGGATCGAGATAAACAGGGCGCATCAGTTTCAGCGCTCCTTCATTATAGCTGTCAGAAATGACGGTGCGGCCGTTTCTGAAGGCCGCTGTACATTGCAAACGCCCGGTCCAGCTCATTCTTCCAGCCCTGCCAGCAGCACCTGTTTTTCGATCCAATCCACAACGTCAAAAAGCCCGATCTCTTCTTTTAAATTCGTAAAAATGACCGGTTTCGCCCCTCGCGCCGCTTTGGCGTCCCGCTCCATCACTTCCAGGCTGGCGCCGACGTAAGGAGCCAAATCAATCTTATTAATCACGAGCAAATCCGACTTAATCATCCCTTGCCCGCCTTTGCGCGGAATTTTCTCCCCTTGGGCGACATCGATGACGTAAATGGAGAAATCAACCAACTCCGGGCTGAAGGTCGCCGCCAAGTTATCGCCGCCGCTCTCGATAAAAATGAGTTCCACATCTGGATGGCGCCGCTTCAATTCGTCGATGGCGGCAAAATTCATTGATGCATCTTCGCGAATGGCCGTATGCGGGCATCCGCCCGTTTCGACGCCGATAATCCGATCTTCCGGCAAGACGCTATGTTTGATTAAAAACTGAGCGTCTTCTTTTGTATAAATATCGTTCGTGATGACCGCAATGCTAAAACGGCGATGCATCGCCCGTGTCAGCTTCTCGACAAGCATCGTTTTGCCGGCGCCGACCGGGCCGCCAATGCCGATTCGTACGGGTTCCATCATGATATTCCCCCTTCTTCGTTTTCCATTCAAACCCAAATAGGCGCTGTTTTGTTTGTCCAACATTACGACATAAACAACCGGACGGGAAGGCGTTCATGTTGCATTTGCGCGATTTCCAGACCAACGGCTGCCGTCCCGAGCTCCTCTTCGTCGAGCGCCTCGATGATGCTTGCGGCATGAATCAAATATGGCTGCACCATGACGAGCAGCTTTTGCCCGTCCGTTTGGCCGAGGGGAATGCCTCGGACCGCGTTTTGCACCATCGTTTGTACGGAAGCAAACAAATACGTCAGCACCGTCGTTTGTTTGGCTGCTCCGATTTTGCAACCGACCGCCGCAAACACGATGGCCGGATGAATGGACTGCTTCGTTTGCACGATCTCATCGAGTTCATCGACCGAATAAATGTGGCGGCACAGTTTCCATAAGCGCTCCCCGATCATTCTCGTTCCTTCTCGCGTTTCCTTCGCCAGGCAGAGGGCAAACAGCGTTTCGTTCAGCCGCTGCAGTCCTTCCATGCTGTTGGATTCCAACTGCTCATAGGCGATCCGGCACGCTAATCCATCCGTATACGTCAGCTGGGTCTGGATATAAACGACAAGCGCTTCACGAAACGTTTTGGCATCGCAAATTTGTTCATTGTACATGTATGTTTCAAACCCAAAGGAATGGGAAAATGCTCCAGACGGAAAATTCGAATCCGAGAGCTGCAGCAGCCACAACAGCTGTTGGTCAGTCATGGCGGTGGCCGATATGGCGAAACGCTTGTTTTACTTTCCGTTTTTCCCGCTTGTACGGGATGGCGAGCTGCTGAAGCAGCTCTTCGACTAAATAGTCGTATTGGACGAGCATTTCCCCTTCCTCGAATTGGGCGGGCAAATGGCGGTTGCCGATCTGATGAGCGATCTCCCCCATTTGTTTCAACGAAACCGGCTTTATAACAAGCAAATCCTCGGGAAGAACGGAAACAACGATCGCGTTATGGTCATCCATCCACAATACATCTCCATCCGCCAATTCTTTAGCTTCCTTTAGGCGAATGCCAAGTTCCCGCCCGTGATCGGTCACGACCCGCTGGATTCGTTTCACTAAATCGTCGCTTGCCATGTACACCCGTTCGATGTGCGGGGGGAGAGAAGGGAGGGTTTGAATATTGCCGATAATCGTTTCAATAATCATCATCATCACCTCAAAAAAGAAAATATCGTTGCGCCATGGCCACCACTTCGGCCGGCTCGCACGTAATGAGCCGCCCGTCGACCTTCACTTCATACGTCTGCGGATCGACATCGATTTGGGGCATGGCGTTGTTGAATACCATATCGTTTTTAGTCAAAGAGCGAATGTTTCCAACCGGCTTGACGATTTTGTGCAGCCCCAGCTTGTCAGGAATGCCGCGCTCGAACGCCGCTTTGGATAAAAAGGTGATGGACGTTTTCGCGATGGCGGCGCCATAGCTGGCGAACATCGGGCGGTACAGCGCGGGCTGCGGCGTCGGAATGCTGGCGTTCGGGTCGCCCATCACGCTGTAGGCGATCATCCCGCCTTTGATGACGAGCTCAGGCTTGACCCCGAAAAAAGCGGGATGCCAAACGACCAAATCCGCGAATTTTCCGACTTCCACCGAGCCGACATATTCGGCAATCCCATGCGTAATGGCTGGATTGATCGTGTATTTGGCTACATACCGTTTGACGCGGACATTATCGCCCCGCCCCGTTTCCTCCGGCAAGCGGCCAAACTGTTTTTTCATTTTGTCGGCCGTTTGCCACGTGCGTAAAATGACTTCACCGACGCGCCCCATCGCTTGCGAGTCGGAACTGATCATGCTGAACGCGCCGATGTCGTGCAAAATATCTTCAGCAGCGATCGTTTCTTTGCGGATGCGCGAATCGGCAAAGGCAATGTCTTCCGGAACGGACGGATCTAAATGATGGCACACCATTAACATATCTAAATGCTCATCGAGCGTGTTTTTCGTATACGGCCGCGTCGGATTCGTGGAAGAAGGCAAAATGTTCGGGAAGCTGGCGACTTTCATAATATCGGGCACATGCCCCCCTCCGGCTCCTTCCGTATGGTATGTATGAATGACGCGCCCGTTAATGGCCTTCAGTGTATGCTCGACAAACCCGCCTTCATTCAATGTATCGGTATGAATGGCGACTTGCACATCGTACTCATCCGCCACTCGCAAGCACGCATCAATCGCCGCCGCCGTCGTTCCCCAGTCTTCATGAAGTTTGAGTCCAATCGCTCCGGCGCGGACTTGCTCAGCGATCGGCTCTTTCGCCGATGCGTTGCCTTTTCCTAAAAAACCGATATTCATCGGGAACGCTTCGGCGGCTTCAAGCATCCGGTAAATGTTCCACTCTCCCGGCGTGCACGTCGTGGCATTCGTTCCGGTCGCCGGCCCGGTCCCGCCGCCGATCATCGTCGTAATGCCCGATGACAGAGCAGTTTCGATTTGCTGCGGGCAAATGAAATGGATATGGGCGTCGACCCCGCCGGCTGTCACGATTTTTCCTTCCGCCGCGATCACTTCCGTTGAGGCGCCGATGACAATATTGACGCCATCCATTAACAGCGGATTCCCAGCCTTGCCGATGGCGGCGATGTTTCCATCTTTGATCCCGATATCGGCTTTGTAAATGCCGGTGTAATCAACGATGACGGCATTCGTCAGCACTAAATCGACCGCTTCGTCGCGGGTTGCGAGCGGATGTTGCCCCATCCCGTCGCGAATCACCTTCCCGCCGCCGAATTTCACTTCATCGCCGTAAACCGTATAGTCATGCTCAATTTCAATCCATAAGTCAGTATCCGCCAACCGGATGCAGTCCCCAGTCGTCGGTCCAAACATATCCGCGTATTGCCGTCTTGACATGGAAAAACTCATTCTCTTACTCCCCCCTTCCCGTTGCCATCAAGCGGACCGTTGACCATATTGTTTAATCCGTACACCCGGCGCTCGCCGGAGAACGGAACAAGCTCCACTTGCTTCGCATCCCCAGGCTCAAAACGAACCGCTGTCCCGGCTGGGATGTTCAAATGTTTTCCGTACGCCGCCTGCCGGTCAAATTCAAGAAACGAGTTGACTTCAAAAAAGTGAAAATGGGAACCGACTTGCACCGGGCGGTCGCCGCGGTTTACAACCGTCAGTTTCGTGGCCGATTTTTGTCGATTGCACACAATCGGTTCCTCACGCAATCGGTATTCTCCTGGGATCATATCATCACTCCTCTGTCCGCAGTCATGAAATCGTCCAGCGCCGTTACGACCGGATCGGCTGGTGGACAGTGACGAGTTTCGTGCCGTCCGGAAACGTCGCCTCGACTTGAATCTCGTCGATCATGTCAGCGACGCCTTCCATCACATCATCGCGTGTCAAAATCGTCGCGCCGTATTGCATCAACTCCGCCACCGTCCGCCCGTCGCGGGCGCCTTCCAACAGCTCATACGTAATGAGCGCCACCGCTTCCGGATAATTCAGTTTCAATCCTCGTTCTTTCCGGCGGCGCGCCAAATCGGCGGCCACGACTATCAACAGATTTTCCTGTTCGCGCGGAGTCAGTTTCACTCATCTCTTCCCCCTCTTGAATGCTCCCACCTATACTCGCAGGTTCAAGAAATCTCTCATTCGCTAACACCGCTGTCTGCTGCTTAAACAGCAAGAAACGATTGAATATAAGTCAAATCAGCCCCATCGACATCCCCCTTCGCCACGACAGTGCCGCGATCCAAAATATAGAAACGATCGGCACAAGAAAACGCCAGCTCCACGTTATGTTCGACCAATACGATGCCAACCTGTTTTTCTTCGGCGATTTTCATAATCACATCATGAATCAACTCAACGATCGACGGCTGAATGCCTTCCATCGGTTCATCAAGCAAGAGCAGTTTCGGCCGGCCGGCCAACGCGCGGGCGATGGCCAGCTGTTGCTGCTGTCCGCCGCTTAAATCCCCTCCCTTTCGCTGGCGCATCTCTTTTAAGACTGGAAATAATGCATACATTTCCTCAAGGATCGGCTGAGGACGGACGTTCTCGGCCTGCGCTTCCAACCCGAGAAGGATATTTTCTTCCACTGTCAGCGCGGAGAAAATTTCCCTCCCTTGCGGCACATAGCCGATCCCTGCCCGCGCCCGACGCTCCGGCGGCCATCGCGTGATATCTTCTCCTTCCCATTCGATCACGCCTGACATCGGGCGAATCAACCCGATGATCGTTTTCATCAACGTCGTTTTGCCGACTCCGTTTCTGCCCAACACCGCCGTCACCCGGCTGAGAGGAATGTCCATGCGAACTTGATCGAGCACAACGCTTTCGTCATAGCCAGCGGTTACATTCCGGAGGCATAACACGCGTTTTTCCTCCTTCCAAGATACACATCGATGACTTGTTCGTTTTGCTGCACCTCATCAATCGAGCCTTCGCACAATACTTTTCCTTCATGCATGACCGTCACTTGCTTCGAATAACGGCGGACAAAGTCCATATCATGCTCCACAATGATCACCGCACAATGTTTGGCGATTTCGTGCAGCCATTCCCCCGTGCGCTCCCGTTCCGCCGCGCTCATGCCGGCAATCGGCTCATCCAATAAGAGAAGTTGCGGGCGCTGAATCAGCTGCATGCCAATTTCCAACCACTGCTTTTGGCCATGAGACAGGGTGCCCGCTAATCGATGACGTTCATCAAGCAATCCAATTCTCTCTAGTTGTGCTGCCATGATCTCTTCCTCTTCTCCGGTCCGCTTCGCCCGCAAAACAGAACGCAGACGCCGATCTTGTCGCATGGCCAACTCCATATTTTCCCATACTGTCAAAAATGGAAAAATGGAAGGGCTTTGAAACTTCCGGGCGATCCCCATTTGCACAATTTCATATTCGGGCCGTTTCGTGATGTCATGGGAGAAAAACAGCACTCGGCCGTCCGTCGCTCTCGTCCGTCCGCAAATGACATCGAGCAGCGTCGTTTTCCCCGCTCCGTTCGGGCCGATCAAAAACCGCACTTCATGAGGGTAAACCGCGAGATCAACACCTTGCAAAGCGCGAAATCCATCGAAGTCAACGACGACGTCACGACACATCAACACGGGCTTCACGTTCATGCCCCCTTTTTGCTTTGATGCGAACGGCAACGAGCGATTCATAAATGCCCGCCAATCCTTTCGGAACCAATAACACGACAACGACAAACAGCGCGCCTAACAAAAGCAGCCATAGATCCGGATAATTTTCGCTTAAAAAGCTTTTCGCCGTGTTCATGACAATCGCGCCAATGATCGCGCCCATGAGCGATTGGCGTCCGCCGACAGCGGCCCATAACACCATTTCGATCGAAGGAATAATCCCCATCATCTCCGGGGAAATGAGCCCGACTTGCAGGACAAACAACGCCCCAGCCACCCCGGCAAAGGCTGCTGACAAACTATACACAAACACTTTATAGACGGTCGGATTGAATCCTAAAAAACGAACCCGGTTTTCCGCGTCGCGAATCGCGATGAGCACCTTCCCCAACCGTCCGGACGTCAAGCGGCGCGCCGCGACGAAAATGAGAGCGAGACAGGCCGTTGTCAGCCAATACAAAACGATTTGGGTGAGCGGCGATGACAGCGAAAAACCAAACACGGTCGAAAAATTGGTCAAGCCGTTCGTTCCGCCTGTCCATTCTTGCTTGCCGATAAACAACGTAACAAACACGACAACAACCGCCTGGGAAAGGAGAGAAAAATAGACACCTTTAATCCGATTTTTAAACGTTAAATAGCTTAATAGCGCAGCGAGCAACGTAGGAAGAGCGATCGCGGCGGCGATGGCCACCATAGGATGCGCAAACGGCTTCCAAAACCACGGCAGTTCGCGCACGCCGCTCCATTCCATAAAATCAGGCAAATGCCCTCGCGAAGCTTCGAGCTTCAAATACATCGCCATGCAATAAGCGCCTAACCCGAAGTACACCCCATGGCCGAGGCTCAAAATGCCGGTATAGCCCCAAATGAGGGAGATGCCGACCGCCACGATGGCAAAGCAAAGAAATTTGCCGAGCAGGGACAAGCGGAACTCGGTCAAATAAAACGGCGCAAGAAACAAGGCGGCAAAAAACAGCCAGTATCCCCAACGTTTGTTCACCATGCTCCCCCCTCAATCGAGCGACCGCGTTCTCACGCTAAGAAGACCGGATGGTTTCCATTGCAAGAAAGCAATAATCAAAACGAACACAATGACTTTGGCAATGGTGGCGCTTGTGGAATATTCGACGAACGTCGAAATCAAACCAATGCCAAATGCCCCCAGCAGCGTCCCGGCCAGTTTTCCCACTCCCCCTAAAATGACGACCATAAACGCATCGACAATATAGTATGTGCCGATCGTCGGCCCGATCGGCCCAAGCAAGGTCAACGCGCATCCCGCCACCCCCGCCAACCCTGAACCGATGGCAAACGAGTAAGCATCGACCTTTTGCGTGGCAATGCCGAGGCAGGCCGCCATCGACCGGTTCATGGTGACGGCTTGAATGCGTCGGCCAGCTCGTGTTTTCATTAAATACATATAGAGAAAGAAAACGATCGCCAACACAAGGCAAAGAATAAACAACCGTTTATACGGAAACACTGCCCCAAACAAGCGGATTCCGCCATCCAGCCAGCTTGGCGGCACAACCGCCACGTTGGGCGCCCCAAAGATAAGTCGGGCGGTCTGTTGCAAAATCAAACTGATCCCCCATGTAGCCAACAAACTGTCCAACGGACGGCGATACAAATGGCGGATCAAACTTTTTTCCAGCCCCCATCCAAGCAGAGCGGCGGCCAAAAATGACAATGGAATGGCGGCGACAAAATACAGCCCTGCCGAGTGCGGCATATGGCTAGTGAACCATTGCTGGATGACATAGGTCGTATACGCTCCGACCATCATCAGTTCACCGTGCGCCATATTGATGACGCCCATCAGCCCGAACGTGATCGCCAACCCAATGGCAATCAAAAGCAAAATCGAACCGACGCTCAGCCCGTTGAATAATTGGTCAATGAACATCGCCATCCCCCCTCTCATGTCCGCTGGGCGAGAAGGAAGGAAATCCCTTCCTTCCAAGTGAACTATTCACTTAATCCTTTCGCCCATGGATAGCTCTTTAAATACGGATCTGGCTTCACCGGCTGGCCGGAATTCCATAACTCTTTGAATTGTCCGTCCGCTTGGATTTCGCCAATGCGCACCGTTTTCCATAGATGCTGCGTTTCCCCGTCAATTTTCACCGTTCCTTCCGGCGCCTTGTATTCAAGGCCGGCCGCCGCTTTTTTCACTTGATCAACATCAAAGGAACCGGCTTTTTTCACCGCTTCGGCCCATAAATGAACCGCAGTATACGCCGCTTCAATCGGGTCATCAGTCACGCGGTCTTGTCCGTACTTTTCTTTATACTTTTGTACAAATGCCTTATTCTCCGGTGTATCGGTCGTCTGGAAATAGTTCCACACAGCCAAATGACCGGCCAACACATCCGGCCCGATCCCGCGGATTTCTTCTTCTGCGATGCTGACGGACATCACCGTCACGTCTTTCGGTGTGATGCCAGCGTCTTTCAACTGTTTGAAAAAGGCGACATTGCTATCGCCGTTGAGCGTATTGAAGACGACAGCCGGTTTCACTTGTTTGATTTTGCTGATAATGGTGCTATAATCGGTATGGCCGAGCGGCGTATATTCTTCCCCGACCACTTGCCCTCCTTCGGCCTTCAGCTGAGCCTTGATGATTTTGTTCGCTGTCCGCGGAAAGACGTAATCCGACCCGAGCAAGAAAAACGTTTTGCCGCGGTTTTTCAAGAGCCAGCTGACCGCCGGAACGATTTGTTGATTCGTCGTCGCCCCGGTGTAAAAGATGTTCGGTGATGACTCCATCCCTTCATATTGCACCGGATACCAAAGCAGCCCATTGTTTTGCTCCACAACCGGAAGCATCGCTTTGCGGCTCGCCGATGTCCAACCGCCAAAAATGGCGGCCACTTGATCTTTTTGCAGCAGTTTTTTCGCCTTTTCGGCAAACGTCGGCCAGTCCGACGCCCCATCTTCCACAACCGGTTCAATTTTCTTGCCGAGCAGCCCCCCGGATGCATTGATTTCCTCGATCGCCATTAACTCGGCATCGCGCAGCGACACTTCACTGATGGCCATCGTTCCGCTCAGTGAGTGGAGAATCCCTACTTTGACCGTATCGCCTTCTTTACTAGCTGAAGACGAATCCTTTTTGTTTTCGTTTTTTGCTTGATCAACAGCTGATGACGCCGCACATCCCCCAAGGGCAAAAACGCTGATGCATAAAAGCAACCATAATTTCCGCATGAATTTTGGTTTCATTCGGACACCCTTCCCCCTATTCATTTCTAAAATCAATGAGTCCCTATACCTCGTTCATCTAGCAAAGCGGCCTCCCTCCCTTGTTCCTCAAAGGTGATGAGTGATATCCATTTTGTGTAAACCATCTTGAGGATGTGTTCTTGATTAGAAGTGTAAGGCCTAGATATAATTGATTCAACAATATTGTCACATTTTATTACATATTTTTGTTATATTTATTATCACAAAAGAGTATACACCATTATTTCTAAACCAATTGATCGCGCCTAAAAACAAAAAACACCCCAAAAAGGCACACATGCGCCTTTTCAGGGCGTCTTTCATTTCGAAAGCGCCAAATCCGCTCCGATGACTCCGACAATTTGACCGTTATAATCCGTAATGGGAGCGGACACCGTGACGCAAAGATGTTTCGTCAATGCCGATACATACGGATCGGAAACGTACACTGTTCCTCCGCTGGCTTCCTGAAACCACGACCGGACTTTGGCGTTGACCAATCCGGCCGGCGGGTTCGAATACACAAACGTGCCATCAAGACGATTCGACCAGACGGCCTCAATTTCTCCGTTCTGGGATAAAAATTGGTCCAGCACTCGTCGGTGCATGGCCTCATCCATTTGTTCCAACGGAGCTGACTGAAGCAAAGCCGATAATTTATGAATCGTGTTTTTCACCACCGCATCATCTACAGAAATCGTTTCCCTCATCCAATCACGCCCGATCGTTTGTTGCAGCTCCTCCGCTGTCTTTTGCAACGCTTCGTTAATGCGTAAAATCTGTCCGACGCTCTCGTGCTGTTCGTTCATATCCGCAGTCACTCGCTCGACAAACCGTTGATTTTCCCGGCTCAATTGCACGATTTCTTCAAGCAGGCCGGCGATTTCTTTCACGCTGTCCGACTGTCCAGACGCCGACTGGACAGAAGAGGAGACGAGATCCGTCATATCATTCAGCTGCCGCTGCAACGAATGAAGGAACGCCATAATCGCTTCCATCTCTTTTTCTTCGACATCGATTTGCTTTGTTTCTTCGCGAACGATATCGGTCGTCGCTGCGATTTCGCGTTGAATGAGCGACAAAATGTCTTGCGTTTGCTGGACGGCTTCGGACGTTTGGCTCGCCAGCATGCCGATTTCGCGCGCAACGACCGCAAACCCGCGCCCGTGTTCTCCAGCACGGGCTGCTTCAATATTGGCGTTTAGCGACAAAATTTTCGTTTTCTGTGAAATCTCGCCGATCGCCGATATAATTTGGTTGATGCGTTGAGAATGATGAACGAGGTGGTTCATTTGTTTCAACAACGTTTCATGGTGGGAGCGCAATGTTCGAATTTCCTTTTGCAACGTTTCTAATGAATTCCATGAATGCAGCCATTGTTCAGAAAACTGCCGGCTGCTTGCATGAATGTCGTTCGAAGATGCGGCAATTTCCTTAGCCGCTTCCTCGATTGCCCGCATTTTTTTCGCCACTTTTTCTGTATACTCCACCGTTTTTTCGCTGTGATCCATCAGCTCTGCTGCACTGTTCCGGCTTGAATCGGAAATGTCATTGAGCAAAAGCGCTGCCAGCTTCATCTGTTCCATCGCCGCCTTGAGCTGATCGACGGCCACGACAATTTGCCTAGCGATTTGTTTTCGTTCTTCCCGCTTTTCCTCCTGCCGAGGCCAATCGGATTCACGCCTTGTTTTTCTCTCCGCGCGTCTCGCAAAAATCAATGGGCGTCACTCCTTATGTAATATTTTATTACATGATTATAACATAAAATGAATGAAAGGAACATGTGAAACAAACGAAGCCCATCAAAAAAATAAGGCTGTCTTAACATAAGGTAGAACTAGGTAGAAGACTGGGGAAAAACGGCTATTTCCTCAACATCGCCTGTTTGCGGATGGAAAGAAAGATTGTCGTCATGCAGTTTTTCAATTTGATAAAGCTCTTTTCTAGAATGTTTTTTCCATTTCATCACAGAGTCTAGAGGGCTGGTGATTTAGTACAAAAGGTTGCTGATCCCAGACGTTTTTCAATTAGATAAACCTTGCGAGACAATCTTTCTTTTTTGGCGAAATGCCGCTGATTTGCACGTGACAGCTATTTTTCACCTACCTTCTATAGATACGGTTCTGAAGAAAAGAGGCTGTCTTAAAAAAGAGGCTTGCCACAAAGCGACCATATCTCGTTTTCCATCAATGGGTTTATGCGTATATCCGATAATACGAAAAGGTGTCCCGCCTTTTAGGACACCTTCCGTTCTGCCGTCAGAGAACCACATTCAACAGCAAGACGAAAATAAACGCCACCACCGAAATAATCGTCTCCATCGCCGTCCATGTCATGAGCGTTTCTTTGACGGTCATGCCGAAATATTCTTTGATCATCCAGAAGCCGGAGTCGTTGACGTGCGACAAGATCAAGGATCCGGCTCCGGTTGCCAAGACGAGCAGTTCCACGTTCGTACCCGGCATGGTGGCCGCAATCGGCGCAACAATGCCCGCAGCAGTCATCATCGACACAGTCGCTGACCCGGTCGCCACGCGGATGAGAGCGGCGATGCCCCAGCCTAACAGGAACGGGGATAAGTGCGAGTGTTTCGCCACTTCAGCGATTTGTTCGCCGATGCCGGAATCAAGAAGCACTTCCGACGATGATCGAATAAAGAATCGTCTTTCCGACATCTGCTTTAAAGATGCCGACAGCCGCCATCGCCGCCGGATGCGGCGGGACAAGGCCGTGCATGACGGACAAACCGGCGACAAGCGGAATGCCAATCGTCACAAGTGAAATGCCGGTTTCCATCGCAATCGTAAAGACGAGCGGAATGAGCAATACAAACCCTACTTAGAAAAAGACTGGAATCCCGACTAAAAAAGCGACGACCATCATCGCCCAGTGGACGCGTTTTTGGCCAAAGCGGTCGATCAACGTTTTCGCAATGCGCTCAGCGCCGCCCGATTCGGCCATCATTTTGCCGAGCATCGTCCCGAGCGCCAAGACGATAGCTAAAAAGCCAAGCGTATTGCCAAGCCCCGCTTTAATGGAGTCGATAATCCCCGGCGTTTCTGGCGACGGAGCGACAAGCGGCATCCCCATCGCCAGTCCGACGCCAACGGACACTAAAATTAATGCGACAAACGGATGCATTTTCACCGCCGTAATGAGCAATAACAAAACGATAATAGCGGCAATAACAATGGCAATTCCCATCTGCGTCTCCTCCTTGCGTTTTTCTTATTGCTTTATAGATAAATCGATTTAGCCCTTACTAAAGCAAACGTTTTCAGTTTTGTTTAAGAGAGAGGGGCTAAATCGATTTAGTAACCGTCAGGTCGGAGCCCTAAACCGATTTAGGATTTGCCCCTTTTACCCATTGCGTCGCTGAAACGCAGCGATCACATCAAATTCTTCCTTCAATCGCTCATACAAACGAGCATACAAATCAAACAGCTCGGCGTAAATGAGCGTATGGGCTTCGTTCGGCTCATGGCGAGCGATCGTGCTGATCCATGTTTTCGCCATCTCAAGCGACGGCAATTCGCCTAATGCATGAAGCGCCACCGCGGCCGCTCCTAACGCTGAAGCCTCGTGCGTCTGCGGCACAATCAGCGGTTTGCCGAGCACATCGGCAAGCATTTGCCGCCAAAACGGCGATTTGGCAAATCCGCCCGAGACGCGGATTTCTGACATCGGCCCGGTTGCGTCGCGAATGGCCAAGGCGACGGATAGGATGCTGAAGCAGACGCCTTCCATCACGGCGCGGATGAAATGCTCGCGCTTATGGTGCAGGCCGAGGCCGAAAAACGTTCCGCGCGCATTGGCATTCCAATACGGCGCCCGCTCGCCCGATAAAAACGGCAAAAACACCAGCCCCTCAGATCCAGGCGGGACACGTTCGGCGTATTTCGTCAACAAATCGTATGGATCCATTCCGAGCTTTTTCGCCACTTCCCGCTCCTGGGCGCCGAACTCATCGCGCAGCCAGCGAAGCAAAATGCCCCCGTTGTTCGTCGGACCGCCGACGACCCAATAGCCGGGCGTCAACGCATAACAAAACGTCCGCCCTTTTTCATCGGTTGTCGGTTTTGCCGCGATCGTCCGCACCGCCCCGCTCGTCCCGATTGTAATCGCTGCTTCGCCCGGAAGCACCGCCCCGACACCGACATTGGCGAGCACGCCGTCGCTCGCGCCGATGACGACGGGCACGTCAGGGGGCACCCCCATTTTTTCCGCCCATTCTCTTTTCATGCCGGTCATGACATGAGTGGCTGGAACGAGCCGCGGAAGCTGGTCGCGGCGAATGCCGACAAGGGCGAGCGCCTCCTCATCCCAATCGAGCGTGTCCAACCGGAATAAACCAGTCGCCGATGCCATCGAATGGTCAGCGACGTAATCACCGTACAGACGATATAGCACATAGTCTTTCACCGACACAAACCGGTGCGCTTGGTGAAACACATCCCGTCGTTCTTCTCTGAGCCAAAGCAGCTTTACGAGCGGCGACATCGGGTGGATCGGTGTCCCCGTCCGCCGATAAATATCACGCCCGTTCTGTTCTTTCAACAGCCGCTCCGCTTGGGCGACGCTCCGGTTGTCCGCCCAGATCATGAGGCGGGTAAGCGGCCGCCCGGATTCATCAAGCACCATGATCGAATGCATCGCCGCGCTTAAGCCCATAGCTTTCACTTGCTTAGGGCGAATGCCATAGCGGACTGTCACCGCTCCGACCGCTTGAATGACCGCCGCAAACAGCTCATCCGGATCCTGCTCCGCAAACCCCGGATGCGGCTGGATGATCGGATAGTCGATCGCATGAGAGGCCAGCACTCGTCCCTGTTCGCCAAACACAACGGCTTTCGTGCTCGTCGTCCCGATGTCCACACCGATGACGACACGTTCATGAATCTTCATCGTTTCTCCTCCCTTCTTTGCCATTTCCCCGTTTGATCCATGTCCGCTCCATCAATGCCGGGGAGAAACGAAACACGCGCGGGCTGTCGGCATGATTCGAATCCATTTGTTCAAACACGCGCTCCGCCGCTTTTTTTCCCATCGCAAACGTTGGCTGGGCGATCGTCGTCAACGCCGGTGTATAAATATCGGCAAACGGCACATCATCAATATTGATGATCGCCAGTTCGGCCGGCATGCGGATGCCCGTCTCCTTCACAAACCGCAAAACGCCCATTAACGTCAAGTCGTTAATCGCAAACAAGGCGTTCGGCCGCTCCGATTCCATGAACCGCTTCTTCAGCTCCCCAGGCAGCGCGGCAGGTTCAGCGGCGATGACGTTTTGATCGCCGACTTCAAATCCCCTTTTCTCCATGGCCGCCCGAAACCCTTCAAATCGCTCCATCCGCGGCACGTTGTAAGGGACAAGCGGCGGGGTGACAATGGCAATCCGCTCGTAGCCATAGGAAGCGAAATACTGAACCGCCATTTCCGCTGCACCTGCATTATCAAGCAGCACGCTGTCCGCCTCCACCCCCGGCACCATCCGGTCGACAAACACAAGCGGAAAGCGCTCCTCCACAAGGCGGCGGTAGACCTCTTCATTTTTCCCTGTCGGAAACACGATCAGCCCGTCCACTTGTTTCGCCAGCAACATGTCAACATATTTTTTCTCCTTTTCCGGATCATCGCCGGAGTTGCAGACAATGACTTGAAACCCGCGCTTTTGGCATTCCTCTTCAATGGCGTGCAGCACTTGCGTCGTCAACATATGAAGCATGTTGAACACAATCACGCCAATGGTCGCTGTCGTCTTTTGCTTTAAGCTGCGAGCGATGACGTTCGGCTGATAGCCAAGTTCCTCAATCGCTTGAGCGATGCGCTTTCTTGTTTCCTCGCTCATATATTCATAGCGTTTGTTCAAGTATTGCGAGACCGTGCTTTTCGAAACGTTGGCCAATTTCGCGACATCGGCCATCGTTACTTTTTTCAACTGGGATCCCTCTTTCAGACTAAATCGATTTAGTTCAAAAGCGTTTTCATAAACCGGTTTAGCTTTATTATAAAACAAGTGAAAGCGGTTCACAATATTTTTTCATCAACATTAGGAGAAACAAAGATGGGATGAAGTGCGAATGCTTAATGAGGAAATAGGCGGCGAACTACTCGCGCTTCCCTTTGCTTAAAACGGGAACTCCTCAGTTCCACGACGAAACCAGTCTTTCGTCTCCCTGAGCGCCGCCTCGGGTCGTCCCAACCCCATTGATGGAAAAGTCTTAGTAGTGCTGGCTTCCAAAGCTAACGAAAGGGGAGATAGTGAGATCCCTCGTAGGTACGATAAAAACTCCGTTGTGGAGGTCCGCTTCCATGGCGTTATCCAAGTTTCAATCCCTCATAGGTACGATAAAAACGAGGCGCTTTCGGGCTTCTCCGATATAATGTCGCAGAGTTTCAATCCCTCATAGGTACGATAAAAACCCGTAACAGAAACTACTAATGATGTTGCGCTAGCTAGTTTCAATCCCTCATAGGTACGATAAAAACTCCCAAACAATACGCATAACAACAAGCTTTTCCCTCTAACGCCATTTTCAGAATATCACGTTTCAAAAATTCTGTCAATATTGTTCATCCTTGATGGCGGTAGGATTTCGGCGTAAAAAAAGATTGTCGTCGATCCCCCGGGGTTTTTGCACGATTGGGGGTCGACGACAATGAAAAAATCATTAATAATCGCTATAGTCTTTTGTTTTCGTCCATTTGATCGTACTCTTCCCTCACCGCCGCCACAAGCGGGTGCGCACTCTCAAGCCCCGCGTATTGCCGAAGCGCGCCTTCGATTCCGTGCTGGGCGATCGTTTGCTGGAGGGCGGCGGCTTCCGCATCGCGGCTGTCATCGAACCGCAGCAGGGCGGCGATTCCTTTGGCCAAACCATGCGGGACTTTGCCGAATAAGGCGCAATATTGCACTGCTGGAGCGACGAGACGGTCGTTCGGCCCGAGCTTGCGGATCGGCGAGCGGGCGACGCGGAGGATGTCGTCGGACAGCGACGGATTCATGAAGCGGCCGATCGTCGTGTCGATATACGCGTGGTGCTCTTTTTCGCTCCAACCGTGCTTTTTCACTAAGACCGCTCCCGACTCGCTGAGCGCTTGCTCGACATTCAATCGAATACCTTCATCGTTCATCGCTTCCTGGACGGTTTTGTAGTTTCGCAGATACCCTAAGTAAGCGGCCAACGCATGGCCGGTGTTGACGGTAAATAACTTTCGTTCAATATACGGCCCTAAGTCAGCGACAAAATGCGCTCCTTGAATCGGCGGAACAGTGCCGATGACGTTTCGCGCCTCAATCGCCCATTCGAAAAACGGTTCCACCGTGACGGCGAGTGGATCGTCATTCGTCTGATTCGGCACGATGCGGTCGACCGCACAGTTGAGAAAGCCGACATGTTCGCTCGCCAACTGTTGTTCGGCTTCGGAAAGGTGGGCAAGGACGTGCTGTTTCAACGCCTCTGTGCCGGCGATCATGTTTTCACACGCGATGACGTGAAGCGGCTTTTGTTGGATGGCGAACCGCCGCTGGAGCCCTGCAGCAACAACGGGAGCGATCGCTGGCAAAATAGGTGGGCCGACGGCGGTTGTCACCAAATCAGCGTCTGCAATCACCTCGATGACCTTCTCCCGCTCCGTTTGGCTGTTCAGGGCCGAAACGCCGCGCACCCATTGTTCTTCTCGCTGCTCGCCGGCGACAATGACGCGATACTCCCCCCGCTCTTTCAGCAAACGGACGATTTGTTCATTGACATCAACGAACACGACGTCATATCCCGACGCCGCCAGCAGACTGCCGATAAAGCCGCGGCCGATGTTGCCGGCGCCAAAGTGGACGGCCCGCATCAGCCGTTCACCTCATTGAGCAGCGCAAGAATTTCTTCTTCCGTTTTGGCGTTCGCCATTGCTTCGACATTGGCTGCTTCGGCACAGACGAGTGCGAGTTTCGAAAGAATGTCTAAATGTTCCCCATCTTTGCCGGCAATGCCGATCACGATCGTGGCCATGTTGCCGCCGCCAAAATCGACGCCGTCTGGAACTTGCACGATCGAAATGCCGGACTGTTTCACGAGCGCTTTTGCCGCTTCCGTTCCGTGCGGAATGGCGACGTTGTTGCCGATATACGTTGATGTCAGTTCTTCCCGTTCAAGCATCGCATCAACATATGCTGGGGCGACATATCCTTGCTTGACCAGCACCTCGCCGGCGAGGCGGATCGCCTCTTCTTTCGTTTTTGGTTGCGCATTGAGCACAATGTTTTCTTTGTTTAAAATCGAATGGGTCAACATCCGTTTCACTCCTTCATCGATATCCAATAATCATCGAAAAATTGTTCCAAATGACCGCTAATAAGCGAATACACTTCGTCTTCGCCGCCATAAGCCAACGTGGCCGCGCTTTGCTCGTCCTTTACGAGCAACGTGCTCACATGGCTTAATACTGAAAGCACCTCTTCATCCGCATCAGCAGGACCGAGAAGCAACACGACCGTGTTGATCTCCATCGGCTCCCCGTCCATCCCCGCCACCGTTTGCGGCGAATCAAGTCGGTACATCGTCAGCGACGGACGAAGGACAGCGAAGCTTCGAGCGTGGTAAAGCGCCAGCGTCGTGCCAGGGACGCCAAGCCCGCCAAGCGACTCGCGGCGCCGCAGCTCCTCGACGACGACATCGGCATCGACAATGACGCCGCTTCGTTCGAGGCGGCGGCACGCGTCCGTCAATATTTCATGAACAGAGCGCCTCTTGACCACTTCAAGGGAAAAACCGTCCAAAATGTGGACGATCGTCTCGCTGATGCGGCGAACCGCCTTCATCGTGTCAATGATTGGCTTGTTTCGCCGTGCGGTCGGCTCTTTCTCCATCCGTTTGGCAGCGGATGTTTTCCTCTCTAAATGCTCGCGAATCTTCCGCGCTTCCTCCTCGGTCAGCATCGGGCTGACGACGATATGCGGCCCATACTCCTCGGGAAGCGGCACGGTCGAGATGACGAGATCGTACGCGCTGACATCTTTTCCTTTCCATTCAAACGCGGAAGCTTGTTCCAGCGAAACAATGTCCGGAATCTCTTTTTTCAGCCTCATCGCTAAAATTTTCGCCGTCCCAAGCCCGCTCGAACAAATGACTAACACCCGCCAGCCTTTTTTCTCCCGCATGAGCGCGGCCGCAAAATGGAGCACCAAATAGCCAATCTCCTCATCCGGGATCGGAATGTCGCCAAACAGCTGCCGCGCCCCATCTGCGACAATGGCGAACAGCTCCGCATAGTCTTGTTTGATTTGATCAAGCAGCGGATTGGCGACCCCCATTCCGTGTTCGAGGCGATACAGAGCCGGCTTTAAATGGACGACAAGGTCTTCGTATAACGTACGGTCGGTGGATAAATCAACGCCGAGCTTATCACTGACAGAGCGGATGAGTTGCTGCGCTTTCATGCCAACGGTTAAGCTCGGTTCTTCCATCATCGTTCCTTGACGGTTGCGCCATTTCGCTCCCATCAAGTGCATCGTCATATAGCCGACTTCTTCGTTAGGGATGTCAACGTCAAAGACTTTTTCTAACGATTCAGCGAGCTCATGCGCGATCTCATATTCTTTCGTCGCTTGCAACGCCTGCAAATCCCGCGGATCGAAGTGGATCGCTTCTCCCCGCTTGATGCGCTCCATGGCGAGCGCCAAATGGACGACGAAGGCGATGTACGAGCTGTCGGCCATCGTAAACGGAAGCTTTTCTTTCACTTGCTCGATTTGCTGCTCAA
Source organism: Geobacillus sp. LEMMY01 (assembly GCF_002042905.1). Lineage (NCBI taxonomy): Bacteria > Bacillati > Bacillota > Bacilli > Caryophanales > Anoxybacillaceae > Geobacillus > Geobacillus sp. LEMMY01. Next base: position 102,452 of record NZ_MVKA01000008.1, on the reverse strand, counting down.
TGATGGCGAGCTTTTTTCTGTCCACAAGCCCGAGCAGCTTCTCCGCCACGGTGTCAAGCGGAGCGTCCGCCCGTTTTTGGATCGTCTCTTTCATCAATGCCAAAAATTCGTGTTCATCAACATGGCGGAACAACAAGTCGCTCATCAAGCTCCGTTTCGCTGATTCCGAACCGGCAAGCTCCACCCCGTATCCACGCTTGCGGATGAGCGAAAGCCCGTACGCTTCTACCGTTTGTTCCAATTTGTCCAAATCCAAGCTGACAGTGGCGACCGTGACGTTCAAGTCATGGGCCAATGTGACGAGTTTCACTGGCTCGTTGGCTTCCAACAGCGCAATTAAAATCATGAGCTGCCGCTCTTCGGGGGTGTATTCATGATGAGAAAGGCGAAACAGCTCTGCGGCCAGCGCCTGCTTGTTTTCCTCTTCCCCGACGAGGCGGATGCCGACTCCTGCTCTTTTCGCGAGCTTAAGCCCATAGCGGCGGAAGACCGATTCCAAACCTTGCAAATCACGATGAACCGTGCGGGCGCTGACATTCAGTTCCTCCGCCAATTCGCCGACCGTTATGTCCCTATCGTCCGCCAACAACCGTTCAAGCAACTTCCGCTCCCGTGCCGATACGTACATCGCCGTTCACCTCCCATCACGGAACAGCATTGTTGACATTTTTGAAATAAATCTTTGCCTCTTCCATCCTTATTGTAAGGGCTTTTTTCTTGATTTGACAATGAATAGATGTTTCGTTTTCGTCATTGTTATTGTTGACAGATTTTAATTTTGCATGTATTTTTCTCTTTCGTCGTTTAACGAAGTTCACCGCGGTCGGGCACATCCATGCGGATGGGAGCGGAGAAAAGTGCCCCTAGCCGTCGAGGTAAACGCGAAATCACAAAGCAAAACGCAGGGGGAACGCCATTTCCCCTGCGTCTCATGCCGATTTACGCGTTCTTTTTCAATTGCTCGATCAATTCATCGTATTTCGGGCTGTTTAAGAAGTTTTCGACCGATACATGGTACGCATTTGGCAACTTCGCCTTCGCCCGGTCGGTCAAGTTTTGATGGGTGACGACGATGTCGGCGTCGGCCGGAAGCTGGTTGATCGCTGTATTCGTCACTTCGATATCGAGCCCGGCCTTTTGTACTTTGTTGCGCAAAATCGATGCTCCCATCGCGCTCGAGCCCATTCCCGCATCACACGCGAACACAATTTTCTTCACGCGGCCAGGAACCGCTTGGGCCACAGCTGCCGAAGCGGCTTCTTTCTGTTGCAACGCGGCAGCCACTTGGCTCTTTTTTCCTTTCAGCTGTTCCATTTTTTCCGTTGCTTTCGTCAACTCTTCTTCCTCTTCGGATTGTTTCGCCGCTTTTAAGAAAATCGAAGCGACGAGGAACGACACCGCTGCAGCGACGAACACGCCGGCTAGCACGCCGAAATAATTCCCTTTCGGCGTCATCGCCAGCAAGGCGAAAATGCTTCCCGGCGACGGCACCGCCACCAGCCCGGCATGGAGCACCGTAAACGTGAACACGCCGCTCACGCCGCCCGCCATGGCTGCCAAAATCAAAATCGGTCGCATGAGAATGTACGGGAAGTAAATTTCATGAATCCCGCCAAGGAAGTGGATAATGACTGCCCCCGGCGCCGATTGTTTCGCCATCCCCTTGCCAAACAGCCAATACGCCAGCAAAATCCCCAACCCCGGACCAGGGTTCGTTTCCAGCAAGAACAAAATCGATTTCCCGGTTTTCGCCGCTTGTTCCACGCCAAGCGGGCTTAAAATTCCATGGTTGATCGCATTGTTCAAGAACAGCACTTTCCCCGGCTCGATGAACAAGTTCGCCAGCGGCAATAAGTGCCAATCAATGATTTTTTCCACTCCTGCCGCTAACGTTTTACTGATCACAGAAATGACCGGGCCAACCCCTTTAAAGGCGAGCAGCGTCAACACGCCGCCGACAATCCCGGCCGAAAAGTTGTTGACGAGCATCTCAAACCCTTGTTTCACTTTTCCTTGGAAGAGCCCGTCTACCTTTTTGATCACATAACCGCCAAGCGGCCCCATGATCATCGCGCCTAAAAACATCGGGATTTCCGAACCAACGATGACCCCCATCGTCGCCGTCGCCCCCACGACTCCTCCGCGGACGTCGTACACCATTTTGCCGCCCGTATAGCCAATCAACAGCGGCAGCAAATACGTAATCATCGGACCGACGAGCTTCGCAAACGTCTCGTTCGGCAGCCAGCCGGTCGGGATAAACAGGGCGGTAATCAGCCCCCAGGCGATAAACGCCCCGATATTCGGCATAATCATGCCGCTCAAATAACCGCCAAACCGTTGAACCTTCACACGGAAGCCTGTTTCGTTTCCGGTTGTATGCGTCATAAAGCTGTTCCTCCTTTTCTGCTTGACTGTACCTTTATCTTAAAACGCTTACAACCGGCCTTCAATGATAAGTAAACGCGATTTTGTCAAGGGGGTTGTTGACAGGTTTTAAAAAGAAAAAGCCCAGCGCGGTGGGCGGGGTTACGGCGTTTCTTCTGCCAACGACAACGCCTCTCGATAGAGACGTTGGGAGAGATAAAATCCATTTTCAAGCAAAGTGTCTAACAGCGGCTTGACTTCCGCTATTTTCCTGTTTTTCTTTCCCAGAATCAAAACTCCGATTGTACCGATAGGCCGTAAAAGGAATTGTTTCGACAATGATCTGGCAGCATGCTCATCAATCACAACGACTTGAGCACCAAGTTCTTTCGCTCCAATAATAACTTCTAACTCCCCGGCATGGAATTTTCCATATAAACTTTCAACAAGGCTGCGATTTTTTACATGGTATAGCCTAAACACCCCCTCGCTGACCAATCGTTTGAGCTCCTCTTTTCCATAATGGCGTGGGGCATGGTTATGAACAATTTCTTGATAGACAGCTTCCGGAACATATACTTCATCAAATAGTTCAGACAAAAGAGTCAATTGACCAACGATCGACAGACCTATAATCGGTGTAGAATTAACCGTAACCCTACTCATTGTGATCCCTATTTTCTTTGCTCAATTTTTGCACCGTGTCCCAATCATCTTTGATGTGTTCCTCCGTATATTCCATCCAAGGAATCGCCTTCGAACGCAATACATCGATAAATTCCCCTAAGGATTTTCCTGCCAATTCAGCCGCTTTCGCCAGCGTCACCTGTTTTCCAACAAACAAACCAATCGCCAATGAAAGCTTTATTTTTGCCTCAACTGTGTTGCCTTCCAATTCATTAATGGCGGGCAAAAACTCTTTCGGCAAGTTCACCTGAAAGTAGTCCATGGCCATTGAACTCACACCCTTTTTTATTTTATTCTATCACACTTCGCGCCTTTTGGATGCTGTCACGGAACGAATAGCATTTCCAAATTTTTTACTACACGCTCAACACGATAGAAATGAAACCGACTCAATTGAACACTCCCCACCCGCGCTCACGTAGAGAAGTAGGGGATTCTCGGGAACACCCTAACATACGGTAAGCTGTCAGCTAAGCCATCCCTGTGCATCCCACCGTTGAGCTTCCTCAAAAAGATCGCAATCGAAGCCCTTCCTTTGTTCTTTTGGTGCAAGGGGAAGATCGTTGGTGGAAGACGCCGGTTCATCCCCCACTTACGCTCATGCTTGGAAGTTGAGGCCTTCTCGGTTCGAGGTGATAAAAAGGGGACTGACCCAAAAGGGTAATTTTCCTTAACAAAACACAACATATTGTCTATATACGGTAATAAGAAAGGGTGTCCCGATCCTTTTGGGACACCCTCTTACAGCCTATTTTACTAATATCTCGCCGTCACCATTTTCTTTCTCGTGTAAAATTCGACGCCGTCGCGGCCGTTGGCATGAAGGTCGCCGTAAAACGAGTTTTTGTAGCCCGAGAACGGGAAAAACGCCATGGGCGCCGGGACGGCGACGTTGACGCCAAGCATGCCGGCGTCGATTTCTTCGCGGAACTGGCGGATCGCTTTGGCGCTATCGGTGTAGATGCAGGCGCCGTTGGCAAATTCCGATCGGTTGGCGATCTCAATCGCTTCGTCCAGATCGCGGGCGCGGACGACCGACAAGACCGGGGCGAAAATTTCATCCGTCCAAATCGCCATGCCTGGTTTGACATGGTCAAAAATCGTTGGACCGATAAAATACCCTTTTCCGCTTGTCGCCGAGTCGCGGCGTCCGTCGCGGACAAGGAGCGCCCCCTCTTTTTCGCCGATTTCGATGTATTTGATCGTCCGCTCTTTATGCGACTCGCGGATGACCGGGCCTAAAAAGACGCCTTTGTCGAGCCCATTGCCAATTTGGATGCGGTCGGCGGCTTCTTTGAGCCGTTCGACCAACTCATCGGCGATATCGCCGACTGCAACGACGACCGAGCACGCCATGCACCGCTCGCCCGCCGAACCGAACGCGGCGTTGATGATGTTCGTCACCGCCATATCGAGGTCGGCGTCCGGCATGACAATCGAATGGTTTTTCGCACCGGCGAGCGCCTGCACCCGCTTGCCGTGGGCGGCGGCTGTTTTGTATACATACTCGGCGACCGGCTGCGAGCCGACGAACGAAACGGCTTTAATATCTTTATGTTCTAAAATGCCGTTCACGACCTCGTGCGCCCCATGAACGATATTGAGCACCCCCGGCGGCAGTCCGGCTTCGGTGAACAGTTCAGCCAAGCGGTTGGCCAGCATGGGCGTCCGCTCAGACGGCTTCAACACAAACGTGTTGCCGCAGGCGATCGCGAGCGGGAACATCCAGCACGGCACCATCATCGGGAAGTTAAACGGCGTAATCCCGGCGACGACACCGAGCGGGTAGCGGTACATCCCCGATTCGATATCGGTCGCGATATCCGGCAGCTGTTGGCCCATCATGAGCGTCGGAATCCCGGCCGCAAACTCCACGCATTCAATGCCGCGCTGCACTTCACCGTAGGCGTCCTCATAGACTTTGCCATTTTCTAGCGTCACAAGTCTAGCGAGTTCGTCCCAATGTTCGACCAACAGCTGCTGATAGCGAAACAAAATGCGGGCGCGACGCGGAACCGGGACTTTGCGCCATTCGCGGAACGCTTCTTTCGCGGCCGCCACCGCCGCATCCAGCTCCTCGCGCGAGGAGAGCGGCACTTTCGCCAATACTTCCCCCGTTGCCGGGTTCGGCACGATTTCTTCTTTTCCGGATGTCGAAGCGACCCATTGGCCGCCAATAAAGTTTTTCAATGTTTTTGTTTCGGTTACAGAGCTCATGAATGAAACCACCTTTCTAGTCGATCTTTCAAAAGATTGGTTCATGAACGTACACAAGAGCTATGGATGATCGGCGAGCGCTTCCTTTCGCGGAAACGGCCGGCGGGCTGAACGCTTCCAAAAAGCGGCGTTCTTTGCTGTCTGTTTGCTGCTGGTCGCTGTCATGCGTCCTGCAATCGCCATCCCAGCCGCCGGACTCATTTACGAACTTACGGTTTTGGTGTCGTACTGATAGTCGTAACAATAATGGTACAATGCCACAATTTCCTCATGCGTCGGCACTTTCGGGTTGTTGGCGGGGCTGCCGCTCGCAAGCGCGTCAGCCGCCATTTTGTCCACCACCTTGTCAAACGCTGTTTTGTCAATGCCCCACGTTTTCATATTCGGGATGTGCAAATCGCGGCAAAGCTGTTTCACTTCCTCAACGAGCGCCTCAGCCGCTTCCGTATCGGAAACGTCTTTGAGCGGCGGCTTGATGATTCGGGCGATCACCGCCAATCGTTCGATGGCGCTGTCTTTTGTAAACTCAAGCACCCCCGGCAGCAACATCGCGTTCGATACGCCGTGCGGCACGTGGAAAAGCGCTCCGATCGGCCGCGACATGCCGTGCACGAGCGTCACCGAGGCGTTGGAAAAGGCCATGCCGGCCTTCATGGCCGCGATCGCCATTTTCTCCCGCGCTTCGATGTCTTGGCCGTTTTCATACGCCCGGCGCAAATGGCCGATGATCGCCTCAATGGCGGATAGAGCTAACACATCGGTCACCGGGTGGGCGCGTCGGGAAATATACGCCTCGATCGCATGGCACAGCGCATCAACCCCGGTCGCCGCTGTAACGGACGGCGGGCATGAAACCGTGAGCAACGGGTCGACAATCGCCACGGCTGGAAGCAGCGCCGGTTGGGAAATCATCATTTTGACGTCTGTCTTCGTATCAATAATGACCGTCACTTTCGTCACTTCGGAACCGGTGCCGGCCGTTGTCGGAATAGCGATGAGCGGCAGCGGTTTTTCGGTAAACCTTTTTTGATTGCCGACATAGTCGCTGATCGTTCCTTCATTCGTCATCATCACGGACACCGCTTTGGCGGCGTCGATGCTGCTGCCGCCGCCAAGAGCGATAATGACATCGCACTGCTCGCTCCGGCAGACGTCAAGCGCTTCCTTCACATGGACATCCGTCGGCTCCGTGTCAACCCCTGTGTACTTGGCAAACGTCATCCCCACCTGTTGCAAGTATTGCTCGCAACGGGCGACAAGGCCGATTTTCTCCATCACCGGGTCGCTGACGATCAGCGCTTTCGTCCCGAGCGCTTTTGCTTGTGGGCCGACTTCGGCGAACGTATCGCGCCCATACACAACCCGGCTGGGCACCAACAATTCGTACATCGTTTCCCCTCCTTTTTTGACAACGGTTTCATTTCCTTATAAAGCAAATTCCGTGCCAACATACAAAAGGCACCATGATAAGGGGGCTGTTTCGAAACGAAAACGCGTTCACCGACAGTAAGCAGACATTTTCCCTACAATACCAGACACTTATCCAACAGAGCAACAAAAAACAACGGCTTTGCCGCCGTTGCCTACAATCCGTATTTTTTCAGCTTCTCATATAACGTCGAGCGGTGAATGCCGAGCCTCCTTGCCGCTTCCGCCTTGTTGCCGCCCGCCGCCACCAGCGCCGCAGCGATGCGCTCACGTTCCGATTGATAGACCATTTCTTTCCACCGATCAGCCATCTTCACACCACCGTTTGGCAAAGACGAGGCTGCCGGTTGAACGGTCGACAAGTAAGACGGCAAGTGTTCGCGTTCCACTTTTTCCCCTTCGACCATACTGATCAGCCATTCGACGACGTTGACCAGCTCGCGGACGTTCCCCGGCCATGAATAGTGGACAAGCACTTCCATGGCCTCTTTGGTAAACGACTTCAACGCGACGCCAAACTGCCGGCACATCCGCTCCATATGGTAAGCCAACAGCGCGGGAATATCCGTTTTCCGCTCGCGCAACGGCGGAAGATGAATGCGAATGATATTCAACCGATAAAACAAATCTTCGCGAAAGGTTCCATTCCGCACCATCTCCTCGAGCGGCTTGTTCGTCGCGGCAATAATGCGCACGTCCACCTCTGTCCCCGACAATCCGCCGACTTTTTCCACTTTCTTTTCTTCCAAGACGCGCAAAATTTTCGCCTGCATGGCAAGCGGCATATCGCCGATTTCATCCAAAAACAGCGTCCCTCCATGGGCGAGTTGAAACTTGCCGGGCTTGCCCCCTTTTTTCGCACCGGTGAACGCCCCATCTTCATAGCCGAACAGTTCCGCTTCCAACAACGACTCAGGGATGGCGGCGCAATTCACGCTGACAAACGGTCCGTCCGCATGCGGCCCCGCTTCATGGATCGCCCGCGCCACCACCTCTTTCCCCGTTCCGCTTTCACCGGTAATGAGCACCGTCGACGGCACGCGCGCCGCCCGACGAATCATCTGCTTCACAGCGGCGATCGACGGGTGGCGGCCAATGATCCGCTCGATTCCTTTCGGGGCGGAGGCGGCCGTCTCCTGTGGTTTCGCTTCCGTCTCTTGCTTCTCCTTCCGGCTTGCCTCACGCGACAGCTCCTGCAGGCGCCGGAAAATTTCATATACTTCCGATACCCCTTGGAAAATAAGCATCCCGATCGCCCCGATCACCTTGCCGTCCCGCCAAATCGGAATAGAGTGCACAACCATCGGCTGGCCGTAAATTTTTTGAATATATCCTCTTTCTGGAATGCCCGATTGAACACAAATGTGCAGACGGGTGTTTTCGATCACTTCCGTCACATGTTTTCCGATCGCTTCTTCCCGGCGAATGCCGAGAAACTGGCAATACGCCCGGTTGATTTCACGAACCACGCCGTCCTCATCGACGACAACCACCCCTTCGTACGCCGCATCCAACACCGTTTTCATCGTCTCAGCCAGACGGTGCGTTTCCTCCAACTCACGCCGCAGTCGCTCGAGCTCATTCGTTGCTTTGGAATCGCTTTCGGACATTGGCATTGCAGCGCAGACGCCTTCCTGTTTCGTTTCCCACTTGTCGGAAAATGCCATCAATACTTCCCCTATCGGCATGGAACGATCGAGCCCATCCGCCGCCGCCCGCAGCATCATCCGCCACGTGCACCGCCCCACCGTCCGGCCATGCTCATCGATCACGTTCACCGACTCAAGCCCACGAGCCGCCATCCGTTGCATGACTTCTTGCAACGTTTGGCGACAAACGACGGTTGGCAAAGCACTGCAATCACTCGCCATTCCCCATTCCCCTTTCGTTCTTCCCTCTTTCCGTACCGTTCGCCGTTGGCGTGAAAAAATCCTTCTGTTCCTTCCTTGGAAATGCTGTAGAAGGATGGTGATTGAACAGGAAATACGGCTCAACAATGGGATTTCTCAAATTAGAAAGCTCCATAAAAGGCTATCTTTCTCTTCACTCGAGAACCGTTGATTTAGGAAAAATGGCTGATTTTCACCAGCCTTCTAGGGAAACACGTACCAATGACAAAAAATGGGGCTGACCCAAAAGGGTAATTTTCCTTAAACAAAACACAACATATTGTTTCTTAATGATTTGTTTTATACCTTATATGCGGTAAAAGTAAATAAGAAAGGGTGTCCCGATCCTTTTGGGACACCCTCACCTCTTTTACGCCAAAATCCCCTCAATTTTCTCGAGCACATCTTCGCTGAGCACGACATCGACCGCTTTGACGTTCTCTTCGACTTGTTCCGGGCGGCTGGCGCCGATTAAGGCGCTAGCGACGTTCGGCTGGCGCAGCACCCAAGCGAGGGCAAGCTGGGACAACGTAATGCCAAGCTCAGCCGCGATTTTTTCGAGTTGTTCCACTTTCGTTAACACTTCGTCATTGAGCAATCCTTGGATAAACGTATTCGCTCTTGGATCAGCGGCGCGGCTGTCAGCCGGCAACGCTTGACCTCGTTTGTATTTGCCGGTCAGCACCCCTTGGGCGAGCGGCGAAAAGACGATTTGACTGATGCCGTTTTGTTCGCACACCGGGATGACTTCCTTTTCAATATAACGGTGAAACATGTTGTATTGCGGCTGATTGACGACGATCCGGTCGAGCAAGTAGCGGTCGGCCACGCCGAGCGCCTCTTGAATTTGCTGGGCCGTCCATTCGCTCACGCCGACATACAGCACTTTTCCTTGGCGGACGAGATCATCGATCGTACGCAACGTCTCATCGACCGGCGTTTCTTTGTCATAGCGGTGGCAGTAGTAGATATCGACATAATCCAGTTGCAGCCGCTTTAAGCTCGCATGGAGCTGCTCAAACACATGCTTGCGCGACAGGCCGCGGTCGTTCGGGCCGTCGCCCATCGGCCAAAACACTTTCGTCGCGATGACATACGATTCGCGCGGATATTTGCGCAGCGCCTCGCCGACGATTTTTTCCGCTTCCCCGCGCGCGTAGACGTTCGCTGTGTCAAACGAGTTGATGCCAAGTTCGTACGCCTTGTCAATGACGCGGATCGCGGTTTCTTTTTCCACCGAATTTCCATATGTAAGCCAGCTGCCTAAACTAATCTCACTGACTTTCAGCCCCGTGCGGCCGAGTTTTCGATACTTCACCTTCGCTCCCCTCTCCTTTTGACGGCAATCAATGCCAAATTCTTCATGTCCTCATTATAATCCTCGATCGCTGATTTGCAAAGAGATTTGCCTTACTATTCAAAAAATGACTTCCCCTTCTTTGCGTCCATCATCGTCTTTTTCAATCGATTCACAAAATTTTTGTAGATTTCCGTAGATTTTCGTAGATGCGCATTTACAATCAATTCGAAAAACATTCACAAATTTGTCACAAAGGAGGGGGGCTATTGATTTATTTCCACCAAGTCAACAAATACTACGGCGATTTTCATGTGTTGAAAGACATTAACTTGACGATCAACCAAGGGGAAGTCGTCGTCATTATCGGGCCATCCGGTTCGGGCAAAAGCACGCTTGTGCGCTGCATCAACCGGCTCGAGACGATCTCAAGCGGCGAACTGATCGTCGACGGCGTCAAAGTGAACGACAAACACATCAACATTAACGAACTGCGGCGCAATATCGGCATGGTGTTTCAACATTTCAACTTATACCCGCACATGACCGTCTTGCAAAACATCACGTTGGCGCCGCGCAAAGTGCTCGGCATGTCCGAAAAAGAAGCGAACGAGATCGCCATGTATTACTTGGAGAAAGTCGGCATTCCGGACAAAGCGAACGCCTATCCGTCCGCGCTGTCCGGCGGCCAGCAGCAACGCGTCGCCATCGCCCGCGGATTGGCGATGAAACCAAAAATCATGCTGTTTGACGAGCCGACATCAGCACTCGACCCGGAAACGATCGGCGAAGTGTTGGATGTCATGAAGCAGCTGGCGAAAGAAGGGATGACGATGGTCGTTGTCACCCACGAAATGGGATTCGCCCGCGAAGTGGCCGACCGCATCGTCTTTATGGATCAAGGCCGCATTTTAGAAGAAGCGCCGCCTGAGGAGTTTTTCGCGGCGCCAAAAGAAGAACGGGCTCGCGTCTTTTTAAGCCGCATTTTAAACCATTAATTCCGGTCAATCAAAGGGGGTTTTTTCTCATGAGAAAGAAAGCATGGAAATGGTGGATAGCCGTCGCCTTGACTGCCTTATTGAGCGCTGTTGCTTTAACGGGCTGCAGCACAACGGACAAAGGAGAAGGCGGAACATCGTCAGAAACCGCCAAAGCGACCAATACGCTTGAAAAAATTAAACAACGCGGCAAACTCATCGTTGGCGTCAAATATGATTTGAACTTATTCGGGTTGAAAAACCCGGAAACCGGAAAAGTCGAAGGATTTGACATCGATATTGCCAAAGGATTGGCGAAAAAAATTCTCGGCGATGAAAACAAAATTGAATTGAAAGAAGTGACGTCAAAAACGCGCATCCCGATGCTGAACAACGGGGAAATTGATGCCATTATCGCGACAATGACGATCACCGAGGAACGGAAAAAAGAAGTGGATTTCTCGGATGTGTACTTTATGGCCGGGCAATCGCTGCTCGTCAAAAAAGACAGCCCGATCAACAGCGTGAAAGACTTGAAAAAAGGAATGACCGTTCTGACAGCGAAAGGTTCGACATCGGCGGAAAACATCCGCAAAGTCGCGCCGCAGGTCAACGTGCTTGAATTTGAAAACTACGCGGAAGCGTTTACAGCGTTGAAAGCCGGCCAAGGCGATGCGCTGACCACCGACAACGCGCTGCTTTGGGGCATGGCGAAACAAGATCCGAACTATCGCGTCCTTGATGAAACGTTCACCGAAGAACCGTACGGCATCGCCGTCCGCAAAGGAGACAAAGAACTGTTGCAAGTCATCAACGAATACTTGAAAGAAATTAAAGAAAACGGCGAATACGATAAGATCTACGAAAAATGGATCGGCAAAAAGCCGCAACAATAACAGGCGAAACGGTGGGCGGAACATATCCGCCCACCTGTTTGCCCAAAGGACAGGCCATGAGTCAGCGAGGAAAGGAGGCGTTTAGCCTTGTTGCGCTATTCTATTTTAGTTGAACATTGGGATTTGTATATGCAAGGGTTTGGCCATACGATCAAGGCCAGCGTGCTGGCGCTGATCGGCAGCTTGGCCCTGGGGACCATCATCGCCATTTTCCGCATCGCGCCGATTCGCCCGCTCAATTGGGTCGGAACGGCGTACGTGGAATTTATCCGCAACATCCCGCTTGTGTTGATCGTTTTCGTTTTTTTTATGGGCTTGCCCGCCGTCGGCATCCGGTTTGACTCGTTTACCGCCGGAACGCTCGGACTGATGGTGTATACCGCTGCTTTTATCGCCGAAGCGATCCGCTCGGGCATTCAAGCCGTTCCGAAAGGACAAATGGAAGCGGCCCGTTCCTCCGGGTTGACCTACTTACAGGCGATGCGTTACGTCATCTTGCCGCAGGCGGTGAAAATCGTCATTCCGCCGCTTGGCAACCAGTTCATCAACTTGGTGAAAAACTCTTCGGTGCTTGGCGTCATCGCCGGATTGGATTTAATGTATTACGGCGACTTGATTTCCTCGAAAACGTTCGTCACCTTTGACGTTTATATTTTCGTCGCCTTGTTTTACCTCGTCTTAACGATCCCGCTCAGCCTTGGCGTCGGCTACTTAGAGCGCCGGTTGCTCAAGGCGCGGTAGGAAAGGAGGCCAAATGATGGATTTTGCCGGTGCTTACGCGCCCGCCCATTTGAAGTTTTTGCTTCAAGGGTTTCTCGTCACATTGGAAGTGGCGTTCATTTCGATTGTCTTGAGTTTTGTCTTTGGCATTATCATCGGGGTCATTCGCTATACGAAAATCCCGGTGCTTTCCCAATTGCTGGCCGTGCTGGTCGAAACGATCCGGAATTTGCCGCTGTTATTAATCATTTTCTTTACGTATTTCGCCCTTCCGGAAGTCGGATTAAAGCTTGATAAAATGTACGCCGCCATTTCGGCCTTGGTGATTTTTGAATCGGCCATGTTATCGGAAATTGTCCGCAGCGGCCTGCAGTCGATCGATAAAGGGCAAATCGAAGCGGCTCGCTCATCGGGGCTCACGTATATGCAGACGCTATGGTACATCATTTTGCCGCAAGCATTGCGGCGCATGGTGCCGCCGATCGTCAGCCAGTTTATTTCCTTATTGAAAGATACATCGCTCGCCATTGTCATTTCCTTGCCGGAATTGATGAACCATGCGCAAATCATTAACGGCCGCAACGTCAATTTTGTCATCCCGATCTTCATTCTTGTGGCGTTCATGTACTTTATCGTCAACTATTCGCTGTCGTTATTATCTCGCCGGTTGGAATACCGTCAGCGGTGATGGAACCGTATCCCCTTCTTCAGCCGGGGCATACGGTTTTTTCTTGCCATCTCTTTTCGTTAAAAAAGATCCGTTGTTTTCGCTTTCCTGTTATATAATAGAATTATAGATTAGGCCATGACCTTCGCAAAGGCGGTGACGTCCACTGACACCAGCGAAAAAAGAACCGCTTTGGCTTCTTTTGCTTTTGCTTTCTGCTACCGCGTTTCTGGGCGAAATGAAAATGAATCCGTTTGACAGCCCTTTTCGCGTCTCACTCGGCAGCGCCGTCTTTTTTCTCGGGCTTGTCGCCTTTACTTCTCTTCCCCCGCTCGTCATCGGCGCAAGCACTGGCGCGGTGGTCGTCGGGTTTCGCGTCTTTCTTGACTCATTGACGGGCGAAATGTCCGCTTCAGAAAGTGTGCTGACCCACATTCCGGCAGCCGGGTATTATATCAGCTTTTCAGCGATGGCGGCTGCCGTTCGTTTTCGCCATCGAATGGCCGCACCGATTCGGGCTGGAGCGGTTGGAGCGGCGCTCGACTTTTTTGCTAACGCCTGTGAACTAGGGATCCGGTATTGGATGGGCGAGCCGTTTGCCTTCAGCGGCCAAACAGTCATCGTCTTATGGTTATTCGCCATTTTGCGCAGTTTCTGCGTTATTGGCGTTTACAATATGTGGGTGACGAAGCATGTCCGCTCGCTCGCTGAAGCGAGAAAGCAAGAACTCGAGCGGCTCATTATGGTGAGCAGCGGATTATACGAAGAAATGTTTTACTTGCAAAAATCAATGGCTCTCATGGAAGACATGACGCGCCAAAGCTATGACCTTTACTCGCGGCTGATCGAAAGAAAACACGTTGAACCGCGCGTCGCCCTGGAGCTTGCCGAACATATTCACGAGACGAAAAAAGATATGCAGCGCATTTTCGCCGGCCTTTCTAAGCTTATCGGCCGCCAATCGGTGCGCGGGCGCATTTCGATTGCCGAACTGTGCGCCATGGTCATTCGCGCCAATGAAAAATACGCCAACTTATCCGGAAAAACGATCACATTTTCGTACAACGGCCATATCGATCTCATGACCGACCAACTGTATCCACTTCTTTCCGTACTCAATAACTTAGTATCCAATGCCGTCGAGGCGATTGGCGAAAGTGGGGCCATCTGTCTGCGCACACGCCTTGAAGGAACCGAATTGATCATCGAAGTGGAAGATAGCGGCCCCGGCATTGCGGCTGATGACATCGCCTGGATTTTTCAGCCCGGATTCACAACAAAATACGACCGCCAAGGCAATCCGTCAACAGGCATCGGTCTTACCCATGCACGGGATATCGCCCAAACACTTGGGGGGCATCTACAGCTCGTCAAAAGCGAGCCGGGGCAGACGGTGTTTCGCCTTGCCGTGCCGACAGCCCACCTCCTGCAAAGCACGTCGATCACAGCCAAAATGTCCGATCACGAGGCTGACCAGCAAGAAAATGCCGTGATGTAGGCAATGGCACCCATTCTGGAACTTCCAAAGAAAGGAGAGAACAAAGGACATGGGGCTTCGCTTTTTTCTCATCGAAGACGATCCTGTCGTAAGGAAGATGTTGGAAAAGTTAATTGATGAATCCGAACTTGGCGAGGTGGTCGGCTGTGCCGAAGAGGGACTGCACGTTCGCGCGGCCGACTTGCTTCACGTGGATGTGGTGCTCATTGACTTGTTAATGCCGGGGCGTGATGGCATTCAGACGATCAAGGCGTTGCGGGAAGAAGGATTTGCCGGAACCTTTATCATGATTTCTCAAGTTGAAAACAAAGAAATGATCGGCCAAGCCTATTTGCATGGCATTGACACGTACATTCAAAAACCGATCAACCGCTATGAAGTGCTGTCCGTGCTGAAACGCGTCGCCGATCACATGTCCGCCGTCCGCTCGCTCGAGTCGATCCGCCAGGTGCTCAAAGGGTTTGAGACGCAAACGGCCGATGCCGCCGTCTCCAAACCGTCCGCCATTGAGCAACAGGCGCAACAGCTTCTGCTTCTTCTTGGCGTCGCCGGCGAGGCGGGCAGCGCGGATGTGCTTCTCGTGGTGCGCTGGTTGGCCGAGCAAGAAGCAAAAGGCCTTCCCGTCCGCGAACTGCCGCCGCTGAAAGAACTGTATGCAGGACTCGTCCAGCGGGAATACGGCCTGTCCCCGACTGAAACGGCCAAGGAAGCGCGGGCGATGGAACAGCGCATCCGTCGGCTCGTCTTGCAGGCGTTCACCCATCTCGCTTCCCTCGGCCTGACTGACTACACGAACCCGACGTTTGAGCATTTCGCACCTAGGCTGTTTGATTTCGGTGACATCCGTCGACGGATGAAAGAGCTCGAACGCGGCCAAGCTGAGACGGAATGCCGGATGAATGTGCGGAAGTTTTTAACGGCTTTTTTTCTCGAGCTGAAGCGCGTCTAGAAAGCTGGTGATTTAGTGAAGAAGGCTGATGGCCCCGCCTATTTTTCAATTAGAGAAACCTTGCCGGACGGACTTGCGATTCTGATCCAACGCCGTTGATTTGCGCGCGACGCCCCGTTTTTCACTAGGCTTCTAGGGGTGGGGAATCCACCATCCCCTTCACTTCACGACCCGCAAATGCGAAAAACTTGGAACTCGGGATGATGAAGTTGCGTTTCCTGTTAAATGGCCAGTCTTCTACATGATGATGGGGCTGCCTTTAGGACAGGTCAACCTTTTTCATTCCTTATGCCAACTGCGCCGCTCTTCGCTAGCAACGAATGAGACAAAACGAACGACACTCGCTTCGCTTGTGTCAGCCGCCTGAGCCAGTTCTTTCGTCGTCATATTCGGCACGAGCTCAGCATGATCGAGAATGTAGGCGGCTACCTTTTTTTCCGCCGGTGAAAACCGTTCCATTTGCTGTTCAATTTTCGTTAAAATGCCAAGTTCATTCATCTTTTTTCTCCCTTTCCGTCCACCGTTTCATATTCATCTTATCATGGATGGGCGTCTGTTCTTCACGCCAATAAAAACTTTAATAAAAAATATTTGAATTCGAGATATATGTTTGCTATGATAATGATGTGAATATGAATCGTATGACAAGAGGAGGAAAAACGATGACAACATTTCAACTCGACAAAGCGCACAGCTCTGTCGCCTTCCAAGTGAGACATATGATGATCTCCAAAGCGAAAGGGGAATTCACCAACTTTGACGTTGAGGTGCAAGGCGACATCAACGAACTCGAGTCGCTGAACGTGAAAGCGACGATCGACGCCGCCTCGATCGATACGAAAAACGCCGACCGCGACAATCATCTCCGCTCGGCCGACTTTTTCGATGTCGAGAACTATCCAACCATTACGTTTGTCAGTGAGTCCGTGCGCAAGCTTTCCGACACGGAATATGAAGTGACCGGGAAGCTGACGATCCGCGGCGTGACGAGAACGGAAACGTTCAAAGTCGAATACAACGGCCAAGTGAAAAACCCGCTCACCGGCGGCATCTCGGTCGGTTTTGATGTCGAAGGAACGATCAACCGCGAAGACTACGGGTTGGTATGGAACGTCGCGCTCGAAACCGGCGGATTCCTCGTCGGGAAAGAAGTCAAAATCCTCGCGAGCTTTGAATTCGCTCTCAGCTGAACGACCAAGCAACAAGCCCTTAGCCATTTGCGAGGCTAAGGGCTTATTGCGCTTCATTGCGCCGTATACCCGCCATCGATCACGACCGCCTGGCCGGTGACGCCTTTAGCTTGTTCCCCCTTTCACCTTTCTGCCCTATATAGATCCCGCTAACTAAGAAAACTTTGAAGTTCTTGCAACAACTCTTCAAGATTATCAGTAAACGGTGAGTGGCCCGCATTAGATAATATGGTAAACTTGGCTCTCCCGCCAAAATCATGAACAATCTCTTCCTGCATACTCTTCGTGACGACCTGATCATGCTCTCCCCAAACAACAAGCGTGGGAGCCACAATACGATCCACCTCACCTGTTCCCTTGGTTAGGCCATTATCAAAATGACTGATATTAAAATGATTCAGTGCATGGTATACGTCAAGCAAATTTCTTTGCATCAACACCTCGTCTAAGTAAACCTCATACCTCTCTGGCGAAGGCTGGTTATGCACATACATCGTTGCATTAAACAATTGCCTTAAAAAATGTTTATCCTTTCTTCGGTATGCATCAGTGATCGGAACACTGCGCAAAGGATCACGGGCGATCTCTTCTTTTGTTCTCAAGCGTTCCGTCAAAATCGGTTGCCCGCGCTCATCCACTTTGTAAAATGGATATCCTCTTGTAGAAACGGAAGCCAATAAAACCAGTTTTTCTACTTGATCCGGGTAATCAGCAGCAAATTGCATGCACACACCGCCGCCCATTGACCAGCCGACAAGGGAAAACGTTTTAAGGCCAAGCATATCGACAAATTGCTTGACGTCTTCAGAGAAATCCTTTAGTGAGTGGATCGGACGGGTGTACGATGAAATTCCTTGGCCGCGCAAATCGATAGCGTACAGCTTATACGTTTCATCCATCTGTTCAAACATCAAATCCCAATGCTTGGATGAGACCATGTTGCCGTGAACAAGGAGGACGTGTTTTTCTCCGCCTTCCCTCTCACGATAACCGATCGTTTCCCCATTGGGCAATACAACTGATTTTAGCTCTATCCGTTTCATGTTGCTTCCTTCCCTTAGAGTTGATTTTGGAAACAAATCTTTTCAGTGTCATGCAAAAATCTCTTGACCTCATCCACCAGTTGCTCATATTTTGATAAAATGATCGAGTAATGATTGGCGTCGTGAATTTCCACAAAATAACTATGTGGCAAAGAGGATGTTAATCGTTCCCATTTTTCCTTCGTCACCATAAACGTCTCCCCATCTTTAAAAGAGTCGGGAGCCCATAACAATAGAGTTGGAATATTGATGTGCTGGTAAAATCCATCAATGGATGTCTCTTTCAACATATTCAATTCCTCCATGATCGCTTGCTTACATACCTTTGAACAGACAGAACCGTCAAACCGATGCTCGACATCTGCATAAAAATATTGCTCCACATATTCGTTCCATTCATCAAAAAAAGGATTTTTCTTCATTTCGTTCAAATATGTGTCAAAATCGGGGAACACCGTATCCAGTCGGTCAATGGCTGGGCGAATTTTCACGAATACTCGTTCATCAATATTTACCCCACCATCAACAAGAATCAAGCGAGATAAACGCTGTGGATAGGTGGCAGCAAAACTGGCGCCAATTAATGCGCCAAGGGAATGTCCCATATAAATGATTTTCTCTAATCCAAGGTGGTTAACAACTTGTAAAATATCTTCAGTATGCTGGCGGATATTATAGCCGGATTTCGGCTTCTCGCTGTCGCCACGCCCTCTCAAATCGATGGCCAATACACGATAACTGTCCACCAGACGTTCCGCCACTGAATCCCAATAACGGCTGTTGGCCGTTAACCCATGGACACAAATAATTGTTTCGCCTGTACCGCCAAAATCAACGAGGTGAAGATCAATACCGTTGATTTTTATTTTTTTGTCTTTCATTAGATTCCATCTCCTTCACTTTTTCCATCCGTGGACTAAAATGTTTTTTCATACTGCGTTTTTGCAACCGAATGTACAACCGTTTGTTTTCTTTTTCTTCGATCTCTCCATTGTCCTAATGCCCCGACAATGCCTTTTGGAAAAAACATGACAGCGAGAATATACACAATTCCAAAAAAGATCATCCATCGTTCAAAAATCCAATGCACCTTTGCTAGACCCATCAAACCATGTTTCGCCAATTCGATGAGCCCTGAGCCGATGATGGCCCCGATTAAAGTGCCGACACCGCCGATGATTGTCATTAACAGCGCATCGAGCGTGATCTCAGTCGAGAAAACCGATGTATTGACAAAACGCAAACTCACTGCATATAAAATGCCGCTGAATCCGGCAAAAATGCCGGCCACCACATTGACAATCACCTTATAATAGAGCACACGGTAACCGAGAGATTCCGCGCGTGCCTCATTTTCCCGGATCGCCACTAGTACTCTTCCAAGGGGCGATTCTGTAAACCGTTGTAAACAGAAATAAGTGATCACCATAAACAAGAGGGAAATGAAATAAAAGGACAGTCGATCACGAAACGGATCTGGCACCATAAAAGTGAATCCGTCATTTCCCATCGTCAAGGACCGCCATTTTTCCGCTACTACCATCAGCAAGCCGGCGACAGCCAAAGTCAACATTGCAAAGTAATGGCTTTTTAACCTTAATGTCAGCATACCAATAGTAAAGCTGAGAATCATCGACAGCATGAGCGTCACGAGAGCGGCCAAAAACACGCCAGCCATAGTCGATTCGTCCATTCTTCTCATGAAAATAGCTAACGTATATGCACCAATCCCGAAAAACATGGCATGACCGAATGACACCACTCCCGTATACCCGAGCAGCAAATCATAACTCATCGCAAATACGGCAAAGATAAAAACTTGGCTAAACAATATAAGCAATGTTCGAGAATCATAAAGAAAAGGCAACGCGATTAGAACAAGCAACACGAACATCAACGAGACAGAACGCCTTGACAGACTCACTCTTACACCGCCCCCTGATCCCCGGCTAATCCTGACGGCTTAAACAGCAAAATCAACAGCATAATCAACATATTGACACCGACAGAAATCTCTGGTACATAATAAGCTGCAAATGAACCGGCAAGTCCAACAAGCACCGAGGCCAATACCGAACCAAGCATACTTCCCATTCCTCCGATGATGACCACAATGAACGCCAAAATTCCGTATTCCAAACCAATCCCCGAATGAATGACCCCCGAATACGGCCCAAGGAGGATGCCGGAAAGCCCGGCCATCGATGCCCCGAGAATAAACACAAACAAAAATACTTTTCGAATATCGATTCCTAACGCCTGTACCATCTCTTTATTCATCACACCAGCACGGACAATTAAACCGATCTTAGTTTTGTTTAGGAGAAGCAACAAGGCAATCCATACGATGAACCCGACCAAAATAACAAACAGCCTGTATTTAATCAATACGAAATCGCCAATCCCCCAACTCCCCGCTAAATATTCCGGTGGCTGTGCCACGATTTGATTCGGCCCCCAAAATACTTTCACCAATTCACTTAACACAAGCATAGCGCCTAAAGTGATTAAAATTTGTTGAATATGATTTCCATAAACAGGGAGAATAATGAACCGTTCCAACAAATATCCAAGAACAATCCCTGCGGCGACCGCAGCCACCATCCCGAGCAAAAAGCTATCGGTTAATGTATAGATCCAAATCCCGGCGTAAGCCCCCCAAAGAAACAGCGCCCCATGAGCAAAGTTTAGTACATCCATCAAGCCGAAAATAAGGCTGAGGCCGGCCGCAAGCAAGAAAAGCAACATGCCTGTCGCCAAGCCGTTGATGATTAAACTGAATATAATGTCCATATGATCTCACCCTCCTTGTTACGTAATCCCTAAATACTGTTGGCGCATTTCTTTGTCTTCTTTCAATTGTTCCATCCGCCCGCTATGCACCGTCCGTCCGTTGTCAATAATGTAAAAGTCATCGCCAATCGCGCTTGCCATCATAAAATTTTGTTCGACGAGAACGATTGTTCTTTTTTCTTTCAGTTGTATAATGGATTCCATGACTTTCTCAACCATGATCGGGGCAAGCCCTTTGCTTGGTTCATCAATGAGCATTAACCGACTGTCATGAATATACGCCCTCGCTAAGGCAAGCATTTGTTTTTGTCCACCACTTAAATGGCCGCCTTTTTTATGCCAAAATGTTTTTAAATCCGGGAAAAGTTTCAACACATAATCGAGCCTTTCCATATCGTTTTCATCATTTTTCCGCATGGCAATGTTTAAGTTTTCTCCTACCGTTAATCCGCTAAAAATTCCTTGATCCTCGGGAACATAGCTAATTCCTCTACGGGCGATTTCGTGAGTGGGCAGCGTATGAATCGGTTCACCATCAAAACAGATCGTGCCTTGGTTGATTTTATAGAATCCCATAATGGAACGCAATGTCGTCGTTTTGCCTGCCCCATTTCTCCCGAGCAGAACCGTTACCCTTCCTTCTTGCGCTTCAAATGATACACCTTGCAAAATGTGATATTGCTGAATAAACGTATGAACGCCTTCCACTTTCAGAAGCGCCATTTACATTCCCCCTAAGTACGCGGACTGAACTTGCTCATTTTCGATAATTTCCTCAGGCTTTCCATCAGCAAGCAGCCGCCCGTTAAAAAGCACCATAATCGTATCCGATAAATCGAGAACCATGTCGATTTTATGTTCGATTAATAAAACCGTTCGATTTCCTTGTTCTTTAATTCTTTTAATAACCTCCAGAATTTTCGGAACTTCCTCAAGAGACATGCCCGCCGTCGGCTCATCTAAAAGAAGCAGCTCTGTCTCTAGTGCAAGCAGCATGGCGATTTCTAGCTTCCGCTTTTCTCCATGTGCAAGGTGAGCGGCCAATTCACCCGCTTTATGGTTCAAAAGAACGAGCTCCAGCCATTCATATGTCTTTCTTTCTATTTCTTTGAAACGCTTCACATGCGAAAACCAGTTAAAATAAACTTTCTCCTTCGATTGAACAGCAAGGCGGACATTTTCAAAACAAGTTAGATGGGGAAAAATGTTTGTAATTTGAAATGATCGTCCAATGCCTTTTCTTGTCCTTAATGCAGGAGACAAGTTCGTGATATCTTCTCCTTTGAAGAAAACACGTCCGTATGTTGGTTTTAACTGTCCGCTTAACAAATGAAAAAACGTTGTTTTTCCCGCCCCGTTCGGACCGATAATCGACTTTAACTGGTGCTGTTCGACTTGGATGCTAACATCGTCCACAGCCACATGATCTCCGAAACAAACCGTCAATTGTTTCGTTTCCAAAATCGTTCCCACTTTCCCAGCTCCCCTCTCATTTCAGGGAGGCGGAGGTTGGCTGATCAGTCGATGCATGTGAATCAACCTCTTCTCCGCCCCTGGATGACTACCGGTTATTCATGATCGGCGGCTCCGTTTCTTCAGGAGTCAGCTCTCTGATCAATACAGGAACCGGATAATCAAATCCTTCCCTTCGTTCCAGTTTAACGGCATATAGCGTCTGCAACGCTTGATGGTCTTCTTTTCGGAATGTCATCTTGCCTTTCGGGGTGTCAAACGACATGCCTTCCATCACCTTCACGAGCGCATCCCCGCTGGCATCTCCATTTGTTTTTTTCAGCGCTTCGACAATCGCGATCGCCGCAGACATTCCTCCCGGAGTGAATAAATCCGGAACTTGACCATTAAACCGTTTTTTGTGCTCTTCGACAAGCCAATCATTAATTTTATTTTTCGGAAGAGTGTAATGGTACACTGTAAATCCTTCCATACCAACAATGCCGTCCATCGTCTTCAACGCAGCAATATCCGGAGCGCCAGTCGAAATTTTAATGCCTTTTTCTTGCACCTTCATGTCGGACAGCTGTTTCCACGGAGAATTCGCGCCGGCCCAAATAACAAACAAATAATCCGGTTTCTTTTCGATGATCCGCTGAATATTCGATGTAAAGTCCACTCCTTGCGGATCGGCATACTCCTCCAAGATAATATGAGCGCCTAATTTTTCAGCGGCTCTTTTAAATGCAGCGACTCCATCGCGTCCAAACGCACTATCCTGGGCAAGTGTAGCAATTTTGACTCCTTCTTTGGCAATCGCCTGCGCTCCAGCAATCGCATCCTGCGAGGAATTTCTAGCGGTGCGGAAAATATACTTGTTCCAGTTTGCGCCGGTAATGCTGTCGGCTACAGCTGGCTCAACGATCATCACCTTTTTGTACTCTTCAGCAAGCGGCAGAACAGCGAGCGTATCCCCTGACGAGCTGGAACCGACAAGGATATCCACGCCGTCGTCTTCGAGCAGTTTCGTCGCCTTTTGTACGGCCGTATCCGGCTTCGTTTCCGTATCTTCGTAAATGACTTTGATTTTTTTACCCGCCACTTCCCGAGTGCCATTTGTCGCATAATCGAGTCCCAGCTCGAACCCGTTAACCGTCTGCTTTCCATACGCCTCCAACGCGCCTGTTAAGGACGCAAGCACACCGATTTTGATCGTTCCTTTGCCCACAGAACCTCCTTTTTCTCCATCGTCCTGATCGCCTCCGGTTGTTCTGGCACTGCACGCCGATACGAACAGAAGTGCAGCAACAGCCAGCAACCCCATCCAGTTGAACAACTTTTTCTTTCTTTTCAACTCGCCTTCCCCCTTTGGTTTCAACATCGTTTGAATGTATTATGGAATAAAACAGTTACAATTCAGTTACAAGCTCCTCTGCATAAAAAAACCGCCTGCTAAGCGGCGGAACACATGGGCAAATATGATTCACGAGTGTGACACTTACTAACAAAACAAATTGCTTCCAGCCCTTAAGCACTTAATATACTTAGAGCCAGGAAGCGACTGAACGTACGTCAACCACATGGATAAGGAAAACAACTCTGTGCCCCTTGAAGGAGACTCCCCCTACAACAGCAAAAATTCGCGTTACGTTGCTTGCGATCTTGATGAATGATAGATAGGACTAGATGGGGAGATATACCATAACGTGAGATCATGAAAATCGATATTATCGCAGACAAGCGAGCCGTCAATTCATTGTAATCATTTCAAACATTTGCTTTGTCGTTTCCAACGGTTCGACGCCAAGCTCGTTTTTCAATTGCTCGCAACATTTTTTATATAGCTTGACCGCATAAGCGCGGTTGTTTTTCCGATAATAGCAGTACATCAGCAGCCGATAGGCTTCTTCCCAACAACGATCTCTAGCGAGTATTTGATTACACCAGTAAATCGCTTCATCAAAATTCTCCTTGGATACGTTAATTTGCGCCAACCGCTCTGCTCCCTTCAAAAATAAAAGGAGCAGTCTTTCTCTCTCTTCGGCACACCAGTCCGCATAAAGACGGTCTGGTAAATAATCGCCTTGGTATAGACTGAGCCCTTGCTTTAACATTTCGGCAGCCGCATCTCGATCCCTCTCTTCCAAACCTTTTTCGATAAGCGTTTGAAACCGGACAGCATCAATTTCAATGACCGCCCTGCTGTTTAATCCGTATAACAATCCCCGTCTTTCGATAAAAAATGATTCCGAACGCGCTTTACGATGGGGTTCGATGACTTTGTTTAGCGCATTTAATGCCACTTTAAAATCCCGTTCCGCTGCCGCTTCATGACTATCCTTCCAAAGCAAAGATAATATTTTGCTTCGCGACAACAGCTGGCCACGCCAGGTAATGAACAATTGAAACAGTTCTTTCGCCTTTTCCCGCTTCCATTCCCGTTCACTCACTTCTTTCTGTCCCAAAAACAGTTTAAACTCTCCCAAAGTGCGAACTTTCAAGGTGTAGCCAGGATGAAAAGAAACATCTTTCATCCCCATGCGTTCAAGCAATCGACTGGCGGTGTGTGTTTCAATTCCTTGTTTTTTCGCTTTCATTAACACCGGTACGATGCTTTGCAAGTCATTCGGACCAAACAATGTTTTTTTCTCAACAAAAAATGAATAGTCCTGCTCATCGATAAGATGCAAACATTGTCCAAAGGATGCATGAAATGCCTGTTCGTTTTTTTGCTCAAATTCAAGCAACGAGATCCAAAAATATGAAACCATTAAACCGTATTGGCAACCGCATTGACGAAACATCGATAAACACTGGTGGAACATTTGTCGCGCTTTTTGAATATCACCGCCATAATATGATGCGATTCCTAGGGCAAGGAGAATAAATGATGACAGCCAAATATCCTTGACCTTTTCCGTTTCCGAAAGCGCTCTCATCCCACATTCCAACGCTAGATCATAGCATCCGCTTCTTCCATACAGCAAACATAATCCCATCCAAGGCTCTGCTTTTCCGCGTGAAATGTTCATGTCATCCATCATACAGATCGCTGTTTCATAACACTGAATAGCCATTTTTTGTTCATATACATCATTCAACTGCAGAGCGTGTCCTTTTCTCATCCATCCGCAAGCTTCAACAAAAGGAGCTTTCCATTTGATCCCTTGGAGGATTCCTGACTCAGCTAGTTTTTTGGCTTCTTTGATCTCTCCCATATACACACAAATGAGCGCCAGTAAAATTTCACTGGTCCGATGAGCTCTCGATAAATATAACTGCTGGTTTTGTTTTTCCCTATAGTTTTTCAAGATTTCTTTCGCTTGTTTAAGCCGCCCTGTTCTTAAATAGAGCCGCGCTTCTAATTCAATCATTTTTAGATGTTTTGTGCCATATTCAAACGATTTGGTTTGTAAATACCACTTTTCCGCATCCGCAGTATTCCCCATATTCAGCAAATTTTCGGCCATGAGAACGTAAAGCGATCGTTTTCTCTCATTCCCGTCAAGCCAATCCAAGGGTGGATGATCTAGTAATAAAACCGCTTTTCTTAACAATGGATCTGCTTTGCTCGGTTGCACCGTATCAAGATATACCCGTGCCTGTCCTTCGACCCCTAAACCCATACCTATTTCATCATTTGCTGTCTCCGCATGGCTTTCCATCCGTCGATAGCAATCGAGGGCCTCTTCGTATTGTGATCGATATCGATAAATTTCCCCTTGATAAAACCAAAGCATATAGTACTGATTTTTTACATGTTCGGGAATTTGAAGAAGAACTTTGAGAAGTGTCTCGATTTTCCCTTCTTCCAACATCGATCTGCCGTTGGGCTGAAGGATGACAGCTATCCGCTCGTACTCCTTGATCTCTAACAAATGAAGGATCGCTTTTTCGTAGTTTTGCGAACGAATATAATAATCAGCAGCTTGTTGATGAGTATGATAAAAAACGTCTGCCTTTTTACTGATTTGTGATTGCAGAAATTCCCGGAACAATGCGTGATAACGGTATCGTCCCTCACTAATCGGATTGATAAATAAATTTTGCCTCATTAAGTAGTCTAAAATATAACGTGTATCTTCCTCTGAAAACCATAGATGACAAACCGATTCCGAGAATTCTTCAAACACACTGGTCCGCTCTAAAAAATCACGCACCACGTCTGGCTGCTTAAAAAACACTTCTAAAGCCAGAAAACGAAATAAATCATCCATAGAGGCCGATTGAGTGTTAGAAAATGAATAATCCGGCTTCATTTTCATTTGGTGCCAAATCATCTGGATAGCGATGATCCATCCCTCTGTCATAGTATAGATTTGTTCGACAGTCTCCCAGTCCAAAGGAATTCCGTAGGAATCAGAAAACAAGACATCTATTTCCTCTCTCGAAAATACTAAGTCCTTCTCCGTGATCTCTAACATTTCCCCTTTGACTTTCATCGTCTCTAAAATATCCCAAGGAGGGCGGCCTCTGCTTGAGATCACAAGATGAACATTCGCTGGCTTGTGCACGATAAACAGTTTCATCCATCGACTGATCCATTCCGAACGGTCAAGCAAGTGAAAATCATCGAGTACAAGGATAAATTCCTCGCGAAGGGCTTTCATCTCATTAATAAACTTTGAACAAATAAATTCAACTTTTTCTTGATCATAGTTAGAAGAAGCCTCTTGTTCAAGGACCGTCAGCAGTTCCATCCCAAAATCAGGAAATAGCGTACGAACACAATAGACCATATGGATAAGAAAAGGAAAAAAGTTATCGTCCTGTTCTGAAACCGTATACCAGCAAAACGGTGTATATGAATTGCTAAGCAACAAAGCCAACGATGTACTTTTGCCATAACCCGGTCCCGAGTGAATAATGGTGAGGGGATAGTTTTTCATACGAATTAATTTTTTCATCAAGGATGGGCGTACAATCACCGTTTCCTTGAGATAAGGCGGAATAAACTTTGTCTCTATAACTGAAGATAGATAGTTCATTCAATCCCCCCTCTGATGAACAATTCCTGTTGAACTGAGCACATCTCTAGATTCTCAATAGTGGATTATTCGACAGTTGCCCGAAAAAATCCTACTCGATTTTCATGCCATTGTTGTGAATTGCTCCACAAAGGAGAAAGAAACAAAAAATAGATCAAGGGAGCCTAAAAGCAGACGCTTTTGGACTCCCTTCGTTGTTCGATTTTTGACTCTAGGAACACCTTACAAATATTATGCCCAGTCTTTACAAAGCCTCAATAAACACCGCCGTTCCCATTCCACCGCCCACGCATAAAGAGGCAATTCCTTTTTCAAGCTGACGGCGCTGCAACTCATGAATAAGACTGACGACAATACGCGCTCCTGTGCATCCAATCGGATGTCCCAAGCTGATGCCGCTTCCGTTTACGTTCACTTTATCTCTATCTAAACGCAGTTCCCTTTCTACAGCTAAATACTGAGCAGCAAATGCTTCATTGATTTCAATTAAATCGGCTTCCGCTAACGTCCAATTTACCCTTTCTAATCCTTTTTGTACCGCTGGAACCGGGCCGCGTCCCATCACTAGAGGATCCACTCCGGCAACAGAATAACCAACTACTTTTGCAAGCGGCTGGATCCCTCGTTGCTGTGCATACTCGGCAGACATGAGCACAAGCGCAGCAGCACCGTCATTAATTCCCGATGCATTCCCTGCTGTTACCGTCCCATTTTTTCGGAATACAGGTCTTAAGGAAGCCAATTTTTCTTTCGTCACATCGGCTCGTGGATGCTCATCTTTTGTTACGACTATCTCCTCCTTTCGTGTTTTTACCGTGATCGGAACAATTTGAGAATCAAAGTATCCCGATTCCATCGCCAAAATAGCTCGCCGATGGCTTAACAACGCCAGTTCATCCTGCTCCTCCCTTGTGATCCCATACCGTTCGGCAAGATTCTCGGCTGTTTCTCCCATCATCACATGGTGAATCGGATCCTCAAGAACTTCCCAAACGCTATCACGGACTTGCTGGTGCTGTAAACGCGCTCCCCAACGATACTGCTTTAATATATACGGACTAGAACTCATGGATTCAACACCGCCGGCAATGACCACATCGCTCAGCCCGACTTGAATTTGCATAGCCGCCGAAATAACTGCTTGCATTCCAGAAGCGCACTGGCGCTGAATCGTAAAACCGGTTGTTGTATGAGGGAATCCTGCTAGCAAGGCAGCCGTTCTTGCTGTATTGGGTATATCCGTTCTCTGAATGCAATGACCTAAAATCACTTCGTTTACTTCGTCTTTCTCAATTTGGCTGCGTTTTACTGCTTCCTCTAAAACAGGAACAATTAAATCCGTCGGCAACAGGTCTTTAAAGACGCCGCCAAATGTTCCAATCGGCGTACGCACGGCCGCTGTAATGACCACTTCTCTCATTCTCTGTCGCTCCCTTCTTCATCACATACAATCTTCACTGCGCCGTATATCCTCCATCGATTACGACCGCCTGCCCGGTGACACCTCTTGCTTGTTCGCTCGCTAAAAACATCGCATAGTTTGCAATTTCCTCAACCGACAACAGACGCCGCTGCGGCACAAGCGGATAAATGACCTCCTCCAATACTTTTTCTAACGGAACATTTCTTGTAGCAGCTAAATCACTCAATTGGTTGCGGACAAGCGGTGTATCAACGTATCCTGGGCATAGGGCATTGACAGTAATTCCATACGGTGCTCCTTCAAGGGCCGCCACCTTTGTTAAACCAATGACCCCATGCTTCGCGCTATTGTACGCCGCTTTCCCGGCAAACCCAACCAAGCCGTTAATGGATGCGATGTTAATAATACGGCCATAGTTTTGTTGCTTCATCGTCGGAAAAACATGTTTAATAGCAATGAATGGGGCTACGAGCATAACATCAATAAGCTGTTTAAATTTCTGCGTCGGAAAATCTTCAATATTGGCTACATACTGCAATCCCGCATTGTTAATCAGAATGTCAATCCGCCCGAATCGATTCAACGTTTCATCCAAGGCCATTTTAACCTCTTCTTCAGATGTGACATCGCACTTTAAGCCAATCGCCTCATACCCACTATTTTGCAGCGATTCAGCCGCTTTCTCCACGGCTGTTTTATTGATGTCTGTCAGCACGACTTTACTGCCGTTTTCAGCAAAGGTTTTCGCCATTTCATACCCAATTCCGCTCGCTGCTCCGGTAATCAACATTACTTTGCCTTTTACCACCATCTGATCCCCCTATTCCCACCGATGTTTCATCAAAACGTGATGCCCTCAATGCCTCAATAAAACGAAATTTCCCTTTTTGCATACTTCTTCAGATTCCTAAACCAAGCGAAAATAAAATGATTGCCAACACCGTCCCTAGCGCAGGAACAATCACGGTTAAAGCCCCTACCGCATTATAGGCATCCTGATGGGTTTCCCCACAAATCGCTCGAATCGTTGTAACTACATATCCGTTATGCGGCAACGAATCAAGCGCTCCAGAAGAAATGGCAACCACACGATGCAATGCTTCCGGATTGACTCCCATATCCAAATAGTGCGGCGCGATGAGCGGCAACGCAATGGCCTGCCCCCCAGAAGCCGACCCCGTCATTCCTGCAATAACACTAACCGCAATAGCTCCTCCAATTAAAGGGTTACCCGGAATGCTCGTAATTGTTTCCACCGCTGTCTGAAAGGCAGGAACCGCTTTAGCAACACCGCCAAAACCGACCACCGCTGCTGTATTCCCTAAAGCGATTAATGCTCCGATCGTTCCTTCGGAGACAGCATTCCCGAAATTTTTGAAATACTTATAATTGCATACGTACGTGGCGATGACACCGCCAAGTAAAGCCACAATGAGCGCCGACTGTTTTAAGGAATCATGAAATACAAACGAAATCACTAATACAACCAAAAGCGGGATGAGACCGAGAACGGGGTGAGGCAGTTCTTGGCCTTCTTCAACCGGATCACCTGGTCTAGAAACAAATCTCTCCCCTCTTGCCACTGCTTTATCGATCATTTTCTTTAACCACCAGTAACCGAACAAGGCCATAAAAATGGCAACAATAAGACTAACTTCCCAGCCAGCGTATGGAGATGTCTTTAAATATTCAATCGGAATCCAGTTTTGAATTTCCGGAGATCCTGCTGACGTCATTGTAAATGTTACAGAGCCAAACGCAAGGGCTGCCGGAATAAAGCGGCGCGGCAAATTGGCTTGCTTAAACAAGCTCACAGCCATCGGATAAACAGAAAATGCCACGACGAATAAGCTGACTCCTCCATATGTTAAAACGGCACAAGCAATCACAATGGCTAATGCTGCATGCTTCATTCCCAACTTATTCACAATCCACTTGGAAACACTATGAGCGGCCCCACTGTCTTCCATTAACTTCCCAAAAATGGCGCCTAATAAAAACATTAGATACCAAGATTGAATAAAGCTTGAGAATCCCGTCATATAATTTCCGACTAAATTTGCTTCTCCTTCGCCAACCAACTGCGGAAATAGCGGCAATCCGCTGAAAACAGCCACTACGAATGCGCATAGTGGCGCAGCAATAAATAAATTCATTCCTCTCATGGTTAAATAAATGAGTAATGCCAATCCCCCAATTAGACCGATCATGCTCCACATCCCCGATCACCCCTAGACAAAATTATGCCTGAATAAAAAGCGTTTCATCGATAATCAATGTTGGTTCTGTCAGAGATTGAATCTCTTCGACGCTACTTCCATCCAAAATTTCTACTAACTTCAAGCCATTCTCGGTCACGTCTATAACCGCTTTTTCGGTAATAATGCGGTTGACCACTTTCCTTCCTGTCAACGGAAGACTACACTTTTTCACAATCTTCGGTTTTCCATCCTTGCTAACATGCTCCATAACAACAATAATCTTTTTCGCTCCATGCACTAGATCCATCGCTCCTCCCATGCCTTTAATCATTTTTCCAGGGATCATCCAATTAGCAAGATCACCCTCTTCCGAAACTTCCATTCCTCCTAAAATAGCTACATCGATATGACCGCCACGGATCATGGCAAATGATTCGGCACTGCTAAAATAGCAAGCTCCGGGAATAGCCGTTATCGTTTCTTTCCCGGCATTGATTAAATCGGGGTCTACCTCATCCTTGAGAGGGTAAGGTCCAATCCCTAACAATCCGTTTTCAGATTGCAGCACCACCTTTTTATGCGATTGAATAAAATTGGCGACAAGAGTTGGTATTCCAATCCCTAAATTGACGTAGAAACCGTTTTCAATCTCCTGTTCAGCACGCTTGGCAATTCTTTCACGAATGGATTGTTTATTCATTGTTTTCACTTGCTCCCTTCTTTGACATACTAGCGAACAACTAGACGTTCAATCCGTTTTTCTTGTTTTCCAACTACTAATCGTTGTACATAAATGCTCGGCGTATGAATGTGATCCGGATCCAATTCTCCAATTTCCACAAGTTCCTCCACTTCTGCAATCGTAACTTTCCCTGCTGCCGCCATCATCGGGTTAAAGTTACGCGCTGTTTTGTTGTAAATCAAATTCCCCATTTTATCTCCTTTCCACGCGCGCACTAAACTAAAGTCAGCAACTAACGCTGTTTCAAGAATATACTCTTTGCCGTTAAATACTCGTACTTCTTTCCCTTCCGCAATCGGGGTGCCAACTCCAGCAGGAGTATAAAAGGCTGGAATTCCGGCCCCGCCGGCGCGAATGCGTTCTGCCAACGTTCCTTGGGGAATTAATTCAACTTCTATTTCCTGATTGAGAACTTGGCGTTCAAACTCCTTATTTTCTCCAACATAAGAAGCAATCATTTTCTTAATTTGTTTATTTTTCAGGAGCAATCCGAGCCCCCAGTCATCTACGCCACAATTATTAGAGATGACTGTTAATTCCTTGACCCCGGTTTCCACTAGCGCGAGAATTAAGTTTTCTGGAATGCCGACAAGCCCGAAGCCGCCAACCATAATCGTTGCCCCGTCCGGAATGTCTTTCACCGCCTCAATAAAAGAAGAATGTATCTGCTTCATGGACGTTTTACCTCCCCACCTATGTTATTGCTTCCTTCATCCATCTCTATATAAGCAAGAATGATGCCAACAAAATATATTAAGAGAAGACAGAATAACGAGCTAAACATCCTTTCCTTATTCCGAAAACTCGGACATTCGTTCAATAAAAAACTTTACTCCTTACTCAACCACAAACACCACTTCATCTGTGTGTTATTTTCACAAAAAATCCGGAATCTCGGAACATATTCCAAGATTCCGGAAAACTAACCATCCAGACCGTATTTTTTTAACTTCTCATACATCGTTGACTTGCTAATCCCTAGAGCCTCAGCTGTCTTTAATTTATCATTTTGATGAAGCGACAAACTTTTTTTGATAATTGCCTTCTCCGTTTCCTCAAGCAGCTGCTTTAGCGTTTTTCCCCCCAATTGATATATAGAATTGGCTCGTAAATACTCCGGCAATGCTTCAACCGTAATCGTTTCTCCATCAGCAAAGTGAACAGCCACTTCCATGACATTTTCAAGTTCACGGATGTTCCCTGGCCATGAATGTTGAGAAAAAACATGCCATACGTTCTCATCGATGGCTGTCACTCGTTTTCCTGCGCGTTTGCTGATCTTATTCACGAAATGATGCACCAATGCGCTGATATCCTCTGGCCTCTCACGCAACGGGGGAATGGAAATCGACACAACATTAATACGGTAGTATAAATCTTCACGGAACCGCTTTTCTTCGATCATCCTTTCTAATGGCCGGTTGGTAGCAGCGATAATTCGTACATCGACTGGAACTGTTTTCGTTGACCCCACCGGTTCAATCTCCTTCTCCTGCAAAACGCGCAACAATTTCACTTGCATATGCAATGGCATATCGCCAATTTCATCAAGAAAAACCGTCCCACCATCCGCTAACTGAAACTTTCCTTTTTTTCCACCTTTTCTTGCTCCAGTAAAAGCTCCTTCTTCGTATCCAAACAATTCTGATTCGAGTAAGTGCTCGGGAATAGCGCCGCAGTTGACCTTGATAAACGGCTTATGACTTCGGCTGCTTAACTGATGAATGCTATGGGCGAACAACTCTTTACCCGTACCGCTTTCCCCGCGAATCAATACCGAAACGTCACTATCAGCAATACGCTTTACTCGCTCCTTTAACATTTCCATTTGTTTTGACTGGGAAACAATATCTCTTAATGTATATTTCGCTCCATTGTCTTCCTTCCATTCCTCTAAATACGTTTGTAATTGCAACAACAAACTTTTAATATGGCTATTCATCCGTTTCCATTCTTGAATATCGCGAAAAATCACCGTTCCGACCGCCCCGATGATTTTCCCATTGACCACAATGGGAATACGGTTGGCAATCATATAGTTTCCTTTTATATATTGCAAATCGGCTCTCTCTTCTTTTCCTGTTTGGACAACAATATGCATTCTCGTGTTTTCAATCACCTCTGTTACGTGCTTGCCGATGACTTCTTCCTGCTCTTTTTCCAAAAACTCGCAATAACTTTTATTCATATAAATGATTTTTGCTTTTTCATCCACAATGACAATTCCCTCATGGGCACTGTCAATAATGGTTTTCAGCATTTCGTTCTGAAAGGCTATAGATTTGTTCTCCATCATCTCCCTCCCATTCGTATACTGGTATTGTCAAAAGTTTATCATCTACACTCACAGTTTTTCTTTTATTTTTGACAATTGAAAAATCAAACCTTTTGGTTGGTGCTACCTCATCTGTTCGTACACCTCATCATACTGCTTCGCCAAGTCAAAATCGAGCTTCGTCAGCCCTTTCGCCCGCCATGAGGACAGTTTCACTGTAATGAGCTTGTAGTCGATCGAAATGAACGGGTGGTGGTTTGTGTTTTCCGAAATCGCGGCGATTCGCCGAACGAACTCGATTCCTTGCAAGTAGTCTTGAAAACGGTATTTTTTCACAATCCACCGCTCATCGACCAGCTTCCAGCCGTCCGCTTTTTCAAGCAGTGCTTGCACTTCCTCTTCCGTTAACCGCACCGTTATCCCTCACCCTCTATATTTTGAAATATGCCAGCCAGCGAAACCGTCAAATCAGCGAACAAAAACGAGACGAGCACATCGCCTTCGCCAAAGACGCTCCGCTTCTCATACCCTTTTTCGCCGCGGCCGTACACTTCCACCGTTCGATGCAGCGGATCCACGATCCAATATTCCTTGACGCCAAACTGTTCGTACAACATATACTTTTCGTTTCGATCTTTCAACGCTGTACTTGGCGAAAGCACTTCCACTACCAAGTCAGGCGGACCATCGCAGCCTCGGCTGCCAATTTGGCTTTGATCGCAAATGACGGAGATATCTGGTTGCACGACATGCTTCGCCTGTTCATAGTCCGCCTGCTCATCAAGGCGTACATCAAATGGCGCCATGACAACCGCACATCCTTTTTCACGAAAAAATGCCCGCAAAGCGACATACAATTCACCGACGATAGACTGGCGGACAAATGAAGGGGCCGGTGCCATGTTGTAGGGCACGCCGTTGATCAGCTCCCACCGTCCGTCCCACTTGACATAATCTTGATACGTATACCGTTCCTTTTGCCGCTCGGTCGGCTTCACGTCCATTCCCCCACCCGCTTGCTTTGCCCCTATTATACCATCGGACATCCGCGGCCGTCATACAACTCAAGAGCTTGCTCCTCAAAAAAGAGCCATCCGATCGAGA
This sequence comes from Geobacillus sp. LEMMY01, assembly GCF_002042905.1. NCBI lineage: Bacteria > Bacillati > Bacillota > Bacilli > Caryophanales > Anoxybacillaceae > Geobacillus > Geobacillus sp. LEMMY01. Next base: position 67,649 of record NZ_MVKA01000008.1, on the reverse strand, counting down.
TGGCTTTTTCGCAAAATACTCGTTTTAAGGCCGCAAGCTCGCCAACTGCTCGGCAAGTCGCAAATAAAAGGCGCGAATATCAAATGACGGATTCGGGTCAACGCCGATGATTTCCAAATGGTCGACATTGTACGTTCCCATGTCATTCCAAACCCCTTTTTTCAACGCCCCGTCATACGGTACGATCCGATCGCTTGATCCACGCTTTGGACCGTTCATGGAAACCGTATTGACAATACCATCGTTTTCAAGCCAGCGGTCGTCAATGCCGAGCGTCGGATTGCGGTACGAACCGAGAAACGGAGCGCATACGACCGCGCTGAATGCATTCATTCCGAGTTCGGGATAATAGTTGCCTGTGAGCGCTCCGCGATACGTCCGTTCTGTGGCAAAGCTCAAATAATACGTATTCGGGCTTGCTTGCACCCATTGATTCAACTTCTCAGCTCCGGAAACGGATAAATCGTAGCGGGCGGTATCTGTCGACGTCCAAACAGGGGAGCGCTTGAGCCGTTCAAAATAATGGTCGAACGATTCACCCGGCTGGCGGCGCAGTCCCCATTGGTCGAGCTTAAAATCGTATACTTGACTCGTGTACGGCACGTTGCTGGCGACAGCCGCCGCTTCCAACACCGCTTTTTGCAAGTCAAAAAAGCGATCGGTGAAATCAACCATGTTGACAAGCGTCGTCCCGTCATGAGGAGTGGCGATGGTCGTCACACTCAACACAAAATGATGTCCACCTTCAAACAACGGTGACAACGACACGTTGTGCGCCTTGGCGTACTCCCGCTCTTCTTGGCTTCCGTTCTCTAGGAGCGAGACAAGCATGCGGGCCGTCTGCCCCCCTTGGCTGTGGGCGATGATATGGATGCGGCCACCCCTTTTCAATTCCGGCAACAGGCCGGGATAAGTGCGGCCAAACCGCGCATGGCCGTGCTTTGCCGCATGGGCTGCCCCATAATCGACCGTCCCGCCGACAAGCTGAGCATACGCTTCACACGCCCGGTCCCAGTTGCTCGAGAGCGGTCCGACCGCCAGCGTATAAGTTCGATAACCGTTGTCGTTCAGCCATTGTTCGATATCGCCGCGCACGCCGCCCCAGTACTTGAACCCAAACATTTCTTCTCTTCCCCAGCCAGTAAAGCCATGGAGAAGTACAATCGGCGCATCGTTGGCGCGTGAAGCTGCCGCTTCAGCCCGTCCTCCCGAGACCGATAGGCCGAACACAAGCCATAATCCGAGCAACACAAACATAACCCGACAGCATTTCATCACGCTCTCCTTCTCCTCCCCTCGAATCGACTGAACCCCTTTATTCCGAATTACCTGAATATTCTATACTAAATAACCAGGCTATTCAATCCCGGCAATTGTCGGGTTTTCTGATGAGGGAAAGAGAAAAATGCACTTTTGTGCCGTCATATTTCGTTTCTCGCCGACAGCGAGAGGGTGATGCACTATGTCATGGCAGCGTTCCATCACCGCCTCGTACGGACGGTTGGCTAATCCACAAACGGTCCGAACTTTTGCTCGTAATGGGCGAGCGCCAACAGCGGAAAAATGTAGCGGTAGCCATGGTAATGGATGTAAAAGGCGCCGGCCATCCCTTGTCCGACCGGGTACGAGGCGGTCCAATCCGGGTGATGAAGCATACGGACTAGGGCGCGAACGCCGGCTTTTATTTCCGCGGTCGGACGATCGGCAGCGGCGACTAGCGCATCAAGCGCCCAGGCGGTATGGACCGGCGTGCTGGCGCCAAGCGGCACATACGTCTTGGCTCCGTCACTTTTGCACGATTCACCCCAGCCGCCATCAGCATTTTGGATGCTTAAAAGCCAATGAACAGCTTTTTGCATCGCCGGGTGATCGGCTGGGATGCCGACAGCCGAAAGTCCCGTCACCGCCGCCCATGTGCCGTACACATAGCAAATCCCCCAGCGCCCATACCACGAACCGTCGGCTTTCTGATGGTCAAGCAGCCAGTCGACGGCGCGGGCGATGGCGGAGTGGTCTTTCGTTAATCCAGCGAACGTTCCGAAATATTCGAGCGTCCGTCCGGTCAAATCGGCTGTTGACGGATCCATCAATAAAAACTCCGCCCCTTCGATCGGCAAATACCGCCAAAACCGTTTGCCTACGTTCTTTTCAAACGCCGCAAACCCGCCGTCATTGTTTTGCATCGAAAACAGCCATCGATTCGCCCGGTCCCACGCATGGCGAAACGCCGTCTCTTTGTCCGCCGCCCGACGGATGGCGCGCAGCGCGGCGGTCGTATCGTCGACATCCGGGTTCATCGTATTCACATCGGAAAATCCCCAGCCGCCCGGTACGCCGTACGGGTTGTGCACCGCCCAGTCGCCGTAGCGAATGTGCTGGCGCGACAACAAATAGCGGTTCGCTTTCTCAATCGTCCGGTCGGTCGGCGGCACGCCCGCTTCCTGCAGCGCATAGCTCGCCAACGCCGTATTCCAGACGGAAGCGGTTGTATATTGCATATGCGTATGCCCATCGATTTCGGTTCGCAGTGAGCGCAAACCGCGAACAGCTCGGACAATATGCGGGTCGTCTTTTGGATAACCAAGCGCGAGCAGCGCAAAAATGAACAAAAACGTCGAACTGAAGTAGCTGTACAACGTTCCGTCCGGCTCAATATGATCAAACATATAACGGACGGCGCGTCGTTTGGCGGCATCGTGCAGTTCAGCCGGAAAACCGATCAACGCTCGCTTGATGTATGACCATAGCGCCCGGTTTTCCGGCAGCCGCCAACCTCCACGGGAAGCGGCCAAATCACACAAGTCTGGGCTTTTCGCCGTTTTCCTACTGTACCGGCGCTCCGCGGCGACGAGAAGCGGAATCATGTTCGCCCTTCCATACACGGAAAGGTCATACATATTAAGCGGAAACGACGGGGGGAGAAGGAAAAAGGCAAGCGGCAGCGGAAACCGCCTAGGCCATGGGTACTGTCCAGTCAAAGCCAGCATCACTTTTGTAAATAGATGGACGTTCTCTAAACCGCCCATTTCCAAAATGCGCATTTTTGCCTTTTGCATGTGCGGATCGGTTTTTTTTCGGTAGCCGGAGTAAAGCAAGGCATAATACGCCTCGGTTGTCGCTGTCACATTGCCGTCACCTTCATCCGCAAACAGCTTCCACGCCCCGTTTGCCCCTTGCCGGCTCTCGATTCGCTTGACGAGCGCTTGAATCAACGGTTCATCATTTATTTCAAGCGTCCGTAATAAAATGATCATATAGGCGTCTGTCGAAATGCCTGTTTCAAACGGAAACCGCCACGATCCGTCGGCCGCTTGCGACCGTTTGAGCACGGCAATCAACGTGCTTCGTTCGTCGGCCACCATGCATCGCCTTCCTTTTCCACAAAATTCCGTTTCCTTCCATATTTATTCGTCTGATGGGCGGTCGATGCACCAAAGGGGGGTCACTATGCGTTGCCTGAGGCCGAAAGCGTCATCCCTTCCCCTTTCCCTTATTGACGTCTATCGGGAATTAAAGAAAAAGCAAAAGAAAGGGTACACGATCGTATCTGAACGTGACTTAACCGCCAAAGAGCGGCAGCTCATCCGCCGCATCCGGGCGGTGACCGCGGAACACAACGAAAACAATGTGACCCGAACGGCGGCGTATCTCGATTTTTACTTGCGCCATCGCGAAATTCATTGGGCGTTTTTAGGACATATGGTGTCGCGCAACGGCGGCTGGAACATGACCGACTTAAAAGGGGAGCTGCTCATGCGGCTGCTCTCGGAAGACGAGCGGCAGTCGTTTTTCACCTTTTTGGAGCGCGGCAACTGGCTGATTTTCCAAGATATTTATCCGCAGTTTTTGCTGTATGAAGAAAGCCAAAAGTACGGCCGACCGCTCTTTTATTTATTGCCGTATGTTGGCGTTTCGACGTTTATGGAAACGATATGGAATCATTTTTGGCACCGCGGCGATCTGTACACGTTGGCCATCGCCCTCGTGATTAACGAACAAAGCTATTTGGAACGACGAGTCATTCAACATCCCGTATTTCAGCAAACCGTTTTTCAGACGCTCAAATTTCAACTACAAGAGCTGCTCCATTTCAATCACATCTTGTTCCCGCATGACGACGGCCAAGGCGGCACCGCTTTGATCGGTCAAACGCTTCATCAGTTTGAGTCGCTCCATGAACGCATTTTGTTTGGCAAACGGCTGTACTCGATTTTGTTTGACAATGAAGAAACGCTGGAAAATGCGGTGCGCTGGGCTGTCAGCCATCCGCATACCGGTTCGCGCAAAGATTATTGGCCGCACTTGTTTAACGATGTGTGCGAATCGTTTCCAAGGGAACCGTACCGCCGCCGCGTCCGCGACTGCCAAATCGTTCCCGGCGCCCCGCGCCTGTACAGCCCACAGCTTCGTCACGCGTGGAAAAACGTCGTCCATGAGGCGGCCGAACCTGGCGATTGGTTTACAGATCCGCACGTCGTCCGCTATCTTGTTAAACCGGAACAACGGATCAATGGGGAGATCGTTCATGCGTATTGTGAAACACTTGAAAAAATCGAACTGGCGATCATCGCCAAAAACGCCTTCTTCCACGCGCGCTAGGCGCCGCGCCTATCTTGCCTCGGCGCTGCTTTCCTCTTGGGCCGGGACGTATTTGGATTTGTATTTCACCGGAAAAGGGGTGTACGTCTTTCCGAAGCGCCCGTTTCCATCCCTCTTTTCGATCGATATTTTCTTTACGATGGTGGTTCTTCCGCTATGCACCGTCTTGTTTCTTTGCCTGATGGAGCGGCTTGGCCGCCTCGGACGCATTGGCTTGATCATCGCATCGGCCGCATTGATGGCAACATTCGAAACGAAAGCAGAAGCGTACGGCTTGTTCGTTCACGCCGCTCTGTGGAGGCATTCGTATTCTTTTGCTGGGTATGGCGTATTTCTCGCCGTCATCTGGAGCTTTTATCGCCGGTTTCAACGGATTGACTAGCATCGATGCGCATAAACAAGCGGCTGACAAGCCACGATAACAACGAAACGAACTGTTGGCGAAAATAGGACGAACTGTTGTTGAGTAGGAGGAACCTGTTTGAAAAGAAAACAAGCCGCTTTCTTGTGCTCCGTCATCATTGCCATCGGCGCCGTTCTAATGGCTAGGACAGCGACGAACGGAGATGCAGCCAAAGCAAGACGGGGGACGACCATTGTCATCTATTTGGCCGGCGACTCGACGGTCGCCGCCGCTCCCCGCTCCCGCGCACCGCGAGCCGGATGGGGGGAAATGCTTGACGGCTGGTTTGACGATCACGTAGTGGTCAAAAATATGGCCGCTTCTGGCCGAAGCGCGAAAAGTTTTATTGAGGAAGGGCGGCTCGAGCGCATTTTGCGGGAGCTCAAAAAAGGCGATTATTTGTTCATTCAGTTTGGCCACAACGATGAAAAGGTGAACGATCCGGCACGCTACACCGAACCATTCACCTCCTACCAATCATACTTGAAACGGTATATTGACGGCGCCCGCACGAAAGGAGCAACCCCTGTCCTCATCACTCCGGTCGAGCGGCGGCGCTTTTCTGCCGACGGACGAGCGCTCAACTCGCATGGACTTTATCCTGCGGCCATGAAGGCGCTTGGGGAGAGAGAGCACGTTCCCGTCATCGATTTGACGGCAAAAAGCAGACAACGGTTTGAACAGCTCGGCCCGGAACAGACGAAACAGCTGTTTCTATGGCTTGCGCCCGGCGAGCATGCAAATTATCCGCACGGAATCGAAGACAACACGCATTTTCACAAACGAGGAGCGAAAGAAATCGCCCGGCTAGTCGTCGAGGGGATTATGGAGCTCAACCTCCCCCTCCGCCGCCACCTCATCCGTTCACCGAAACGAGAACCTATACGAGACCGCCTCAGCGGCGAAACGCCGTGACGTCGAGCACCCCGCTTGCTTTCCCCGCACCTGCCCGCCCGCCTAGGACGGGCGTTTTTTCGCTTTTTGCTCCCGCCAGGCGCTGCATACCGCCTGCCCTTTCCATCCCTACCGGGCGCTTCCGGCGTATGGCGCTCTGCCGCTCGTTGGTGAATGGTACGTTTTGTTCAACAAGCGGTGGTATAGGGACGCGAGCACTTGCTGAAACAGCATGCCGAGCACGACCGGCACGCTCACTGGCGGCGGAAAATAGGTCATGGCAAGCACCGCGCCGGCGCTGATGTTGCGCATCCCGCCGGTAAACGTTAACGCGATGATGTCCGCCGGGGCAAATCTGAGCCAACGGGCGGCCATCCAAGAAAGAAAATAGCCGGAGCTCGCGATCGCCAAGACAAGCAGCGCCATGAAAAACAGCCGGGCGTCAACACGGCCAAAATACGGGGCGACGACTGCGCTGTTGATCATGACGACAAGCGCCAGCGCCAGCTTGGAAAACGGGGACAGCACCACCGCCAGCTGCTCGTTCGCTTGAGCAGACAGCCGTTCGCCCACGAACATGCCGGCTAGTGACGGCAAAATAATCATAAAAAACAAGCCGAGCATCATCTGGCCCACGTCGAGCTCGACCACGCTTCCGGCCAATACAAGCAACGTCAGCGGCACAACGACCGGCGACAAAAACGTATCAATCAAAATGACGGACAGCGCCAACGCCAAGTTTCCCCGTCCGATCGACACCCAGATGAAGCTCGTCACCCCGGTCGGAATGGCCGTTGCCAACACAAATCCGATCACCGTCAACCGATCGCTGCCAAAAAACAGATGCCCAAGCCCAAACGCCCAAAGCGGGACGACAAGGTGAAGCAGACATAGCGCCGCAGCGATCGGACGAGGATGGATGAGCGCCTCTTTCAAATCAGCCAAACGCAGCCGCAAACTTCCACTAAACGTCATAAACGCAAACAGCCATGGCACAAGCGCCGCATAGCCGCGCAACTCCTCAGACAGCCATAAGCCTGCCGCCACACTCGCCGGCGTGAGAAACGGGAGCGTCTTCTCAAGCCGGCGATTGATCGTTTGCCACATCGGTTTCATCTCCCAATCTGGTCATGAAGGGGTGTGCTCGCCTTTGCTATGCCTACACCTCCCCATTATACACCGTGATCGCCCCATTGGAGCGACAAATTTTCGCCAAAACCGATGGACAACGATCGGCCAGCCAGCTCCTTAGCTATTTCGCCACTTTTTCCTCTAACCGTTCAGCCGGCAAGACGACCTCTCCTCGCTTCACATCATACAAACCGTACGGGATGAGGCGAAGGCCTGGCAAAAAGTCGCATGTTAAAAACAACAGCGTGTACAAAATATCGTGAAAAGGAAATCCACGTTTCTGGAGGACTGCAAGCAGTTCGTCATGGAAACGGACAGCCGTGTCAAACGAATGGTCGGTTGTCATCATGCCGGTAAACGGCAGCGGAATTTCCACCACTGTCTTGCCGTCATCCACGACGACAATCCCGCCACCCATCTCATACACTTTTTTCGCCGCTGCAGCCATCGCTTTCGGATTCCGGCCGATGACAAGCAGTTCGGTCGTTGTGTTGTACGTGGACGCCATGCCATCAATATCGACGGCAAACCGCTCCAAAATGGCTTTGGCTACCCATTGCCCGTTGCGGGCGATGAGCGCGGCATACAACAGCCCTGGATGCTGGGAAAGATCCGCATAGCCGTCAACAGATGGAAGAGCCACCTCTTTCCGTTCAGTAATGACATTGCTTTTAAAATACGCGACCGGCACCGGCTTGTTTGGCCCTGGATGCGGATAGTGGTATAGATGCTCGTCCTCAAGCCGCTCTTTCGCAAACAAAAACGGCTTTTTCGACACATACCGATTCCAGTCGATGGCTGGCAGCGACGCGAGCAGCTTGCCGTCGCGGGCAACGATGCTTCCTTTGGAAATGACAAGCGACGGCTTGAAAGTGACCAAATCAGGGAGCAAAATGATATCGGCGAGTTTGCCGGGGGCAATGCCGCCGATGTCATCATCAAGCCGCAAATATGTCGCTGCGTTGATGGTCGCCATTTGTAGGGCGGTCATCGGCGGCACACCGAGCTCCACGGCCTTCCGAACCAACCCGTCCACAAACCCTTCTCGCTCAATAAAACCCGGATGCGGACCGTCTGTTGTCATCGTGATTCGTTGCGTGCTGACCTTTTTCTCTGTGATCAAGCGGATGATTTCCGGGAAATCCGGGCGGAGCGAGCTATGACGAAGCGTCGTCCATAGGCCGAGCCGCAGCCGATGGAGCGCCTCTTCAGCCGTGATAGCTTCATGGCAGGCGCTGACGCCGCTTGCGGCAATGCTGTTGAGTTTCTCATACGAACAGCCGGCCGTGTGGCCATCAACGACTTTTCTCGCACGTTTCGCTGCTTCAATCGTATCGATTAAAAAAGGATCACCTTGATACAACAGCGGCCATCTTGTCACTTCCGCCGTCCCGACGACTTCATCCATCTCGAGCAGCTTTCGAATTTCCTGCGGGTCGAACCAATCACGCTCCCCTGAAAAATCAGCTTGCGACACCAAACGGACGAGCCAAAAGAAATTGCCCGGCAGCGCCCGCAAATCTTCGATCATCTGCCGAAAGCCATCGACGCCAAAATGCAAATAAAAAAACAAGTCGTCGTTCACCGTCGTCGTCGTGCCGAGCGGCAACACTTTGGCCGTCATGCTGACGGGATTGTAAATCACCCATGGGTGAGCGTGAGGCTCGATGAATCCGGGTGAAACATACATCCCCTCTGCGTCGATGACGATCGTATGTTCATCGATCGCAACTTCGTTTTCCCCGACATAGGCAATTGCATCTTGATAAATGGCGACGTTTTGACGCAAAAATTCGCCCGAATAGACGTTGGCTACCGTTCCACCCTGAATGACGATATCGGCCGGACGGCGCCCTTGCGCTACTTCAATCAACTCCGTCCGCTTCGCTGTTCGAATCATAAGCCCTTTCCCCCTTCCTCAGCTTAGAGAAAAAGCAAGCCAAGACGCAGCAAGGCGAACTTGGCTTTCCCATTCCTTTCCCATTCATTAGGCATTCAGCAACGGATTCATATGGACACATGCCCCTACTCCGTCTTCCTCCAACAACTGCCGGACATCGTCGGGAATCGGCACGGCAAACATGCGCCCGTTCTCCTCTTTCACCCATCCTCTTAACTCAAAACCGTGGCCGGTTCGCACATCTTGGCGGAACACTTCATGGCGCAGCTTGATCGTTTTCCTGTTGACTTCTTCCGCCGTTGTTTTAATCGTAATAATGTCATCGTAATATAACGGGCGCTCAAACGTACAGCCGACATCAAGCAACGGAAGAATGATATTTTGTTCTTTCATCAGTTTTGCTGGTGACAATCCTATGCTGCGGAAAAACTGATGGCCGGCAATATCAAACCATTTAAAGTAGTTGGGGTAATAGACGATGCCGGCTGCATCGGTATCGCCAAAGTTGACGCGCAGCTGAAACTCGTTTTGCTTCATAGCCGATCGTTCCTTTCGCCTCGTTCATCGTTGTTTCAATAGTTGCCGCAGTTTAAATCGCTGAATTTTTCCAGTGGCTGTTTTCGGGAGTTCGTCGATCAATTCGATGATGCGCGGGTATTTATAGTGGGCCAGATGTTGCTTTGCAAATTGCTTGAGCTCTTCTTCCTTCTCGGCTGAACGAGGAACGCCGTCTTTCAACACGACGAACGCTTTCGGAACCACCAACCCGTTTTCATTTTCCACGCCTACCACGGCCGCTTCCAACACGTCGTCATGCCGCAGCAGACAGTTTTCCACCTCGATCGGGGAAACCCAAATGCCGCCGACCTTCAACATGTCATCGGAGCGTCCGCAATACCAGTAATACCCTTCTTCGTCGCGGTAATATTTATCGCCGATATACAGCCATTCCCCAACGAATTTTTGCTTGTTTTGCTCGTGAAGGTTCCAATATCCATGGGCGATCGAGTCGCCGCGAATGATCAAGTCGCCTACTTCATTTGACGGCAGTTCATTCCCTTGTCCATCAATGATTTTTACTTCGTAGCCCGGGACTTCTTTTCCGGAGCTGCCCGGTTTGACGTCGCCAATGCGGTTGGAAATGAAAATGTGCAACGCTTCCGTCGAACCGATGCCGTCTAAAATGTCGACCCCAAACAGCTGTTTCCATTTATAATAAAACGATGGCGGCAACGCTTCGCCAGCAGATACGCAAACACGCAATGAGCTAACATCAAAGCGCCGGCCCGTTTTTTCGACATAATCAATCATGGCGCCGTACAACGTCGGCACGCCGAAAAAAATCGTCGGCTTGTACGTTTCAATCGCCTGAAACATCACCTCCGGCGCAGGCCTCTCTTTTACAAGCACGGTCGAAGCGCCGACGCCTAACGGAAAATACATTCCGCCGCCAAGGCCATACGCGAAATACAGTTTCGACGCCGACAGACAGCGGTCATTTTCGTTGATTTCCAGCACTTGTCTGGCGTATGTGTTTAACGCATATTCCATATCGTGCTGCAAATGGATGATTCCTTTCGGATCCCCAGTGCTTCCTGAACTGAACAGCCAAAACGCTGCATCATCCTTGTTCGTCGGCGCCGCTGCCAGCTCCCGATCCGCGCAGGCGAGCAACCGATGAAAGGAAAGTGTGCCCTCGACGGAATTGTTATCGCTTTCATGAATAACGATGACATCTTGCAAAAAGGCAAACCGCTCGCGAATCAACTGAAGGCGCTCCCATAAGTCTTCATGAATGACTAACCCTTTTGCACGGCTGTTGTTTAAAAAATATTCGTAATCTGACGGCTGCATCATCGTATTGACTGGAATCGGCACTGCTCCAATTTTGATGGCGCCAAAAAACGTATAGATAAACTCGGGAGTATCGTGGCAGATCATCACCAGCCGATCCTCTATCCGATAGCCAAGCCTCCTCAGCATATTGCCGGTTTGGTTCACCTTTTCCTGCAATTCTCGGTAAGAAATTTGCTCATCGCGATAATAAATGGCTGTCTTCTTGCCCAATCCGCCCTGAACGTTATGGTCAATAAACACCCCTGCCGCATTGTACAGCCTTCCGAACCCGCGCAATTCCATCGTTCACCATCCCATTCCTCATGAAATTGAACTGCCCGGTAAATCGGCGTGCCAAACAACTGGGCAGCGAAGCCCTCGAAAGGATGAACCTGCCCCTTCATAAGGGCTCCGCTAACCACACATTAAATGCCTTTCCAATTCGGTTGGCGTTTTTCCAAAAAGGCGCTCAGCCCTTCTTTCGCGTCTTCGGAGCGGAACAGCAAGTTTTGCAGCTCCCCTTCATAGCGGATCGCCACATTGAGCGGCATTTCTTTCCCATTCATGATCGCCAGCTTGATGTTCGAGACCGCGTACGTCGCGCTATTCGCGAGCTTGCGTGCATACTCCCGCGTCCGCTCTCTCGTTTCCGCCTGCGGGAACACCCGGTTGACCAGCCCAATCTCCAATGCCTCCTGCGGCGTGATCGTTTCGCCCGTAATGTTCATATCGAGCGCCCGCGAATAACCGATGAGCCGTGCCAGCCGCTGCGTCCCGCCCGTTCCGGCCAATACGCCAAGCGATACTTCCGGCAGCCCGATTTTTCCGGCTTCATCACCCATAAACCGCAAGTCGCACGCCAACGCCATCTCCAACCCGCCGCCAACCGTATGCCCTTCTAAGCAGGCGATGTACACTTGCGGCGAACGCGCGATTTTGTCGAGCGTCTCATTGCAGAACAGGCAAAATTGCGTTTTAAAGCGCGGGTCAGCCGACCGCAAAAAGTTGATATCCGCTCCGGCCGAGAAAAACTTCGGCACATCACTCATGACGATGACGACTTTGATGTCTGGGTCAAAGCGGATGTCATCGATCGCTGCGTTGAATTCTTTGTAAAATTCGAGATCATACGAGTTCGATTTGTTAATGTGCAGATGAATCTCGGCAATTCCATCTTGCTTAAAAACGGTTAAATATTGTTTTTTCGTTTCTACAGCTGTCATTGTTCATTCCCCTTCCTTCAAAAATGATTTGATTGTTTCACGCAGACAACGACGGATAGACATTGCTTTGAAAAGTTCATTTCCCTTGCGCTTCAAGAGAGAGAAAGAATACCGTCTGTTCCTCACCTCCTTGTGTGCCGTTGTTATTTCAACTGAACGAAAGGTTCAGCCGCAACCGTTTTCAATTCCTGCTGCAACCGTTCAACGAGCTTGACTCCGTTCGGCAAGTACCCTTCCTGTTGCAGCTCTTCCTTGCTTTCAACCTTTTTTAACCAAGCCGCCGTCTCGTTCGCTGCAGCGTTCAACGCTTCGCGGAAACGATGCGGAACAGCGCCGCGGTCATGAACGAGCTGTTGAGCCCAATGTTTGGCGTATACAAGATGATCTTGTTGTTCTCGGATCAACTTCTGGATTCGCGATACAATGGCAGGATGGTTGGCATCAAGTGCGGATTGCAAAACAACGTCAATGGCGGTGTTTGTTGCATATAGTGCGGCAATGAGGGTGATCCAGTTATGAACGTTGATGGCGCTGGCCAGCGCTTTTCCGGTTTGTCTGTATATTTCCGGCTTTCTTCCTTTCAAACCGCGCAAATCAAAACACCAGTTGTATAACAAACGCGCATGTCCCAGCTCTCCTTGCGCCATCGCGATCGATGCCAGCGTGGCTTCCAAATTGGGACCGCTGACCCCAACCTCAACGAGGCGGTCGCCAAGGACGTATTTATTGTCAGCGATCGTTTCGAGCAACTCAATCAGCGAATGCACAGCCGGCTGCATTTGTTCCATTTTAAGCCCTCTCCCCTCTTTTAGGCGAATAGCCACTTCGGTTTTCTCACCCAAATGAGCTCGCTGCGGTCGACAACGACCATTTCCGCCCAATCTTCCTCATCGTACGTATAAGAAGCATACACTTTCGCCAACTCCTCGTTTTCCGCCTCCACCGTGCCGATGTGGGACAGTTGGTCGCCCCGTTTCATCCGTGCGAAAATATCAAACGTTTTTCGTTGTTGGACCGCTGTCATGTAGAGCTCACCCCCCAATATTTCAATTTCTCGCGCCCTTCTGGACTGATCCGATCGACCGTCCACGGTGGATCCCAAACGACGTGAATATGCACGTCGCGAATCTCTTCTTCCTTGAGCAGACGGTTGCGAATGTCTTGCTCGATCCACTCCATGCAAGCGCATGATACCGCTGTATACGTCATGGTCACATGAAGCTCGTCGTCCACTTTTTCAATGCGGTAAATGAGCCCCATATCGACGACGCTGATTGGAAATTCCGGATCCATCACTTCTTTCAGCGCCTGCCAATACTTTCCCGTTTCGACGTTCCGTTTGTCCATCACACCGCTTCCTTTCGCAGTTGTTCGAGCTCTTTGGCCCCACGTTGAATTCGTTCCACGAATTCCTTATTTTTCGGGCCCCGCTGTTTAAACCGTTTGATGACGTTGTCCCACGTATCCGGCTGATCGAACAGCCATTTTTTGTTCACCGGATCAAATTTGCACGGGAACGGCACATCAAGCACGTATTTTTGTTGCTCCTCATCGTAATGGGCTGGGACTTTGACGCCGATCGATTCGCAGAACGGAACGGCCGTTGACAGCCATTTTTGCCGCAGTTCGTCATTCGTCCGCCCTTTTAAGCGGTACTCCAGCTGCGCTGAGCGGCTTTTCAACCGATCCTCGACCCCGAAAAACTCGAGCGCCATTAAAAACATCCAGTCAACCGCTTTTTGCACTTCTTCGCGCAAATTCGGATCCTGCATCGCTGTTCTCATAATGATCTCGCCGTTGCGAAGATGAAACAGCTCCTCTTTGTCCACTTTGACGAGCGCCCGCTTCCATGGTCCGTACGATGTATGCTCGAACGCATCGCCAAGAAGGGTGTAGCCCGCACGATCGAAAAAGGCGTTAAAGACGCCAAGTTCAATCCAGTTTGAGAGTTCGAAGTCGAAAGCATACGGATTTTTCCAGCAGTGCGGCTCTCGTTCATAGAGCAATTGATCGACGTCTTCGCCCAAATCTTTCAACAGCCGATAGGCGATGTGGGCATGGCCGATTTCATCCTGCATAATGGCCAGCGCTGTGATTTTGCTGTTTAACGTCGGCGCTTGATCGTACACCGTAAGCAGCGGCGGGACGCTCAGCAACTCGGTGTCGCCGACGATCGTCAGCGTCTGTTTCAACGCGTTTAAATACTCTTCGTTCATATCGTCAATGCCTTCGACGATAAATCCATTTTGGACTTTCTCCTTTAGCAGCGTCGCTTGGTCCATATTCCCACCTTCCTTATTACGTTTTTTAAACTATCGTATTCTATACATAATGTTAATACAACGTAAAGATTATTGTCAACATAAAAATAAGAAAAATCCGAAAATTATTTTCAGTCGGAAGCCCCTTTTATTTTCGTTGATCGCCTGTCCGTTCTGTTGGTTTGTTCCAGTCGATCATTTTTCATAGTATGAAACATTTGTTTTCCGTCCGTGCATTTTTCATAGAATCACCAATCGCACAACAAGGCACAAAAAAGCCAGCTGTCTAACAGCTGGACATCGGTCATTGTCGATAAATGATTGCATGTCGATGCTCCTCTTTTTGCAATTCGCCGACAGACACCAAATATTCCAAATGCGCCAGCGTCTCGGCCACCGCAAACCGCCATTGGTGCGCCGTCAATGGCTTATGGCCGAACACACAATGGGCGACTTCATAGGCGGTGCGCCCCGTTCCTGCTAGCGCTTTCATTTTTTGCAACCGTTGTTCGTGGTGGCGGAAAAGATCACCGATCCGCTCGCGAAATTGGCGAATGACCGCGCCATGGGCAGGCAGAGCCACATCCACCTCCAGTTCCTCCACTTTGCGAAGCGAGGCAAAATATTGCTCGAGCGGGTTCGGATGGGCGCCCGGCCATACACTAATGTTCGGAGTGATGCGGTCAAGCACATGGTCCGATGCAAGCAACTGGCGCGATTCCGGCTGATAAAAGCTGATCAATCCATCGCTGTGCCCCGGGACCGGGATGACCGCCCATCGCCGCTGCCCCAGCACAATTTCCGAACGATCCAAAACGGTTAGCACCGGAAACGGGCTGACGCGCAACGACAGCTTCCACATGCTCTCCTCAATGTCCGTTACCAACTCATCCGGCACGCCATGACGGCGAAACATGGCACCCACTTCGCACGCCTGGACGCTCTCTTCCCCCCACACTCGTTCCGCCATCGCATAATCCGGCTCGCTGATCCAGACAGGCGCCTCCGTCTGCTGTTGCATCCACCCGGCCAAGCCAAAATGGTCCGGATGAAAGTGAGTGATGTAAATGGCGCGAACGTGCCGCGGTTTGATTCCAAGTTGCCGAAACACTGCTTCCCAGGCGCGAATCGCCTCAGGATAGCGAAAGCCGACGTCGACGATGCTCCATCCATCCGTTTCCCGACCTACGTAACAATAGACATACTTCATCGGAAACGGAACCGGGATCGGAACACGGTAAATTCCATCTCCCACCATTTCTATTTCAATCTGCGCCATCCTTTTCCCCTCCCCCTGATCTTTTTCTTCCCCGTTCACGCGCTCCCTTAAGTGGACATGCTAAGCGCCGACATCCGAAAACCTATTTTTTGGACGCCTAAATCATTTCCATAAATGGATTAATCGCCTTATCGCGGTTAAATGTCACCTCACGATCCGGTGCGGCCTCAAACAATGTTTCAAAATAACGGATGGCCGGAATGGCGAGCAACTGGTGGACATTGAAAAACAGCTCCCGCGCTCTCGTTCCGCTCCAATCATCAGGCAACAAGTCGTTCGGGAATCCTGGATCGATAAAGAAAAAGCTCCGATACTCATGCACGAGCTTCGTCCGTTCAATGAAGCATTCGCGGTCGGTCAGTTCATTGTTCCAAGCCCGATGTTGGAACTCTTCGTACTTTCGTTCGTACGTTTCAATAAACCGGTCATACTCCTTGGCGATGTACGGGAAATCCCAGCCGCGCTCGATGATTTGCTCATTGCTGTGCGACACGATGGAGCTCGCCGTAAACAAAATGACGTACGGCTCCAAATGATAGTCTTTAACCCATTCCATCACTTGCGGCTCGATCGGATTCGGGCTCGCCCACGTCCCGTGGGAAATGAGACCAAACCCCATCAAGCTCAATTCTTTGCGAATTTGGTTGCGCAGCTCCCGTTTTTGCTCGGGAACGGAGTACGTCAACACGCGCCATTGACCGTCCCATTTGTAGTTCCGTTGCGAATAGACGCGGTTGAACCCGTCCATCATCGTCCGTTTCCCTTTCGGCGTCAGCGAGTAATAGCTGTTGTTGCCGATTTTCCGCACCTCAAAAAACCCTTGCTGCACCATGCGCAACGCCGCTCCGCGGATGGACGACTCGGAAATGCCGAAGTGGGACATCATTTGGATTAAGCTTCCGATCCATACTTCGTTCCCATAATGTTGAATATATTCTCCAAATAACGTAAACATGAGCGATCTCGGCTTCACCGCTGTTCACACCTTGTCTTTTTTTGAACTTTTCTTTATATTATGGTACAAATCACCTTCCCTTTCAAGCGTTGAAATGCATATTGTGCCATAAAAACATATCGGCCGTTTCGGCCGATATGCGTTCTCAATGCCTTTCCAATTCAGTTGCCGTTTTTCCAAAAAAGACACTCAACCCTTCTTTGGCGTCTTCGGAGCGGAACAGCAAGTTTCGCGCCTCCTGTTCGTAGCGAATCGCCACATTCAGCGGCATTTCTTTCCTGTTCATGATCGCCAGGTTGATGTTTGGAGACCGCATACGTCGTGCTTACTCGCGAGCTTGCGTGCATACTCCCGCGTCCGCTCTCTCGTTCCCGCCTGCAGAAACAACCGGTTCACCAGCCCAATGTCCAACGCCTCTGGCGGCGTGATCAAATGCCAAATAGGTTCAACGGTTTAGCGCCGATATAAGAAACAACGCTTTTGGTCTCGGTATACAAGTTCAACGTCTCAAGAGCCAGCTCGCGGCCAAATCCCGACTGCTTGTATCCACCAAACGGCGTGCCTGGGAAAGCGGAAATCGGCGAGTTGATCATGACAATTCCAGCGCGGATGCGCGCGGCAACGCGATGGGCTTTTCCGTGGTCTTTCGTCCAAACGGCTGATCCTAATCCAAAAATCGTGTCGTTCGCCAGCTCGATGACCTCTTCTTCATCGTGAAACTTCATGACGACGACAACCGGACCGAAAATTTCTTCCTGCGCCACCCGCATGTCGTTTCTTACATTGCCAATAATAGTCGGCATGTACCAGTAGCCTTTCGCGAATTCCTCACCTTCCGGAATTTTCCCACCGTATAAAATTTCGCCTCCTTCCTCAACCGCCAGCTTGACATAGCTGTCGATCACTTGCTGATGGCTTCGCGAAATGACCGCGCCCATATGCACCCCTTTTTCAAATGGGTTGCCGACGCGGATGCGGGAAGCTTTTTCGATCAACTTTTCCATAAACTCATCATAAATGTTTTCATGCACAAACAGCCGCGAACGCGCTTCGCACGACTGGCCCGTGTTGTAAAAAATGCCATAAAGCGAACCGTTGACCGCCGCTTCGATATCACAATCATCAAACACGATGTTCGGTGATTTCCCGCCAAGCTCCAGCGTCACCCGCTTCAACGTCTCCGAAGCGCGCCGCATAATATCCTTGCCCGTTTCCGTCTCCCCGGTGAAGGCGACTTTGTCAATTCCAGGATGTTCGGTCATATACGGGCCGATTTCGGAACCGCTTCCAGCAATAACATTGACGACGCCGTCCGGAACCCCGGCCTCTTGGCAAATTTCCGCCAACATATAAGCGGTGATCGGTGTATAGCTTGCCGGCTTTAACACGACTGTGCATCCGGCCGCCAATGCCGGGGCGAGCTTCCAAGCCGCCATCATCAACGGATAGTTCCACGGGATGATTTGACCGCATACACCGACTGGCTCTTTGACCGTGTAGTTGAAAAAGCCATTTGGCACTTGGTTGACATCGCCTTGTAACGTAATTGCCGCGGCCGCATAAAATTCAAAATCCTCAATCGCTTGCATAATTTGTCCTTTGGCCGCATCAACCGTTTTACCGCTGTTTAGCACTTCCGCATACACCAAGTCATCGAATCGCTCTCTCATCAAGTTGGCAATTTGATTCAACAGGCGAGCTCGCTTCGCCCCCGTCATTTTTGGCCATTTCCCCGATTCAAACGCCGTGCGCGCCGCCTCGACGGCATGGTCTACATCTTCTTTCGTCGCTTTGGCGACGGTCGCAATCACTTCTTCTGTCGCCGGATTGACCGTTTCAAACACTTCTCCGTTGCTGCTCTCGACATACTGGCCGTTAATAAACAGTGGATAATGTTGCTTGATCCTCATCAGTGGCTTCCCCTTCCTCCTTGGCATCGTCTCTCCATCTCACCCGCTCAAACACGCTTTTGCATTGATGACAATAGTATTGCGAAACGAGCTGAGCGGTCCCAAACATCGATAGCGGCGCTACGTTCGTTGAGCCGCAAAACGCGCAGCGCACCTCCCCGCGTACCGGCATCGGCTAGACACCTCTTATTATTATGTTTTATTTAATATCGTCAGTTTAACATAATAATACGGAAATTCAAACGTGTTGTCAATCATTAGACTGAAAAAAATGAAAATTTATAATCTTTATTGTACCCTTTCATTCGACCCGAGGTGGCTCATGGCTTTTGAATTATATGGAACAGAAACGGTCGTCTTGATCAAGAAAAAACGACGGGACGCGTTACATCCCATCGGGTTTCCTCAAAAGCCTTGAAACAGTAGAGCAACGTTGCTCCACTGCCTGACTCGTTTCCCCACATCTGTTTTTGCCGTACACTCCCTTACGCCAACTCGCCACGTTTCATTCCGTCGTTTCCACTTTCAAGAAGTGATAACACCCATTCTTTTATATTGATCTCCGAAGCAGGATACATCAATGAATCGGTTCACCAACATCACAACCCGTTTCTTTCCGTCATCTGCTGGCACTATTGAATCCCCTTTTCACTATGATTTTGTCCATTCACTGCAGCGTTCGTGTCGCCCATATGCACGAACCATCAAACCAGGCGACATAGAAAAAGCCGGCGAGCGCAATACCGCCGGCTTGTGGGACACGCAAAAAACGTTATTTGTCCTGCTGATTGCCCGGACGCTCTGGAGTCATTCCTTCGGCAAACTCCACCGCAGCAGGCCGCGTCGTTCCCATCCGCCGGCTCATCCAGCGGTTGAGGCCGCGAATCACGTTTCGCATCGGGCCTTGCGTCATCGGCGCCATGCGTCCCCCTTGTCTCGTCCCCAACATCGCGGCTGCCACCGCTCCTAAGCTTACGCTGACGAGCGTCCAGATGGCGTTATTGTTTCTTCGCCGTCTAACAACCCCCAACCATGGATTCCACAACCCGCGGCCGCGCTGAACGCGGAACAGACGGAATAAGCGATCCATTGTACCTCCACCTCCTTTTGCTCGACAGCTCCCGTTCAACGGTTAGCATACGTTGCCTCTAAAAAGTCATACGTGGAAAACATTAGATGTAAACAGGGAGGGTGTTCTATATAAAAATTTCCATATATTTCACTATTTTCGTCCCTTTCATGTCCCTATATACTGAATTCGTATATACAAACAAACGGAGGTCACGACATGAAAAACATCGTTCCTTTTGCCTTGGCCGCATCCATAGCCACTGTATGGCCAGCTTCAGCGTTCGCCATTGAACGCAACGATCCAGCTTTAGAGCAGTATTTAAATGAAGCAGGGATCACAGTCGAAGAGCTGGAAAATTATTTGGACTATGAAGGCTATTCGCTCGATGAGTTTGACAGCGTGGACGAAATGCGCCGTGAGTTCGGCGAGCCGCTCACGGAAGAAAATTTAGCTCAGTTGCTCGCCAAACACGGATTGACCGAACAACAGCTTCGACAAATGCTCATCGACAATGGAGAAATGGAAGAGTCACAGGCCATTACTGATGTGTTTTTATTTTACAATGATCTGGAAGAATATATCGAACTGTTTAAAGATTACTCCGTTCCGATCACTGATGAAACGCTGGCCGCCTTTCTAAACGAACGCGGAATGACAAAGGAAGAGCTCATCGCCCTTCTTGATCGGCACGGCGAATCGTTGGCCGATTACCACTCGATCGGCGAGCTGAAAGATATCGTCGATTATTATCGAAATTTGACGCCGTTGACCGAAGAAACATTAAACAAATTTTTACAAGAAATTGGCATGACGAAAACGCAATTGGAAAAACTGCTGTCTAAAAACGACGATTCGCTTGACAATTATGCGACGGTCGAGGAACTGTCGGAGTCAGTCATCGACTACTTGCTTCCGGATTTAGACGAGCTTGGTTTGACGGACGCAGAGTTGGAAAAGCTCTATAACCATTTTGAATCGCTGAATATGGAAGATCCGCAATTCGCCGAGAAAATGGAAGAAATCGGCCAACGGCTTGAGGCGATCGGTGCGTACGATTTTACGAGCGTGACGGAGCTATCGCCAACGCAAATCGCTGAGATCGCCAATGTATGGACCGACCTGCTTTCCACATTTCAGCTGGAAGCGAAGTTTTATTTGACAAAAGGTGGCGAGAAAAAGCCGCTCAGCCTGTCGACGCTGCTGACAATGGAATCAGCGAACGGCTACGATTTGCTTGTTGAAATTTACAGCACCGAAGGCGAGCTACTGGCTGATTTTGTCGTGACCGAAGAGATGTTTGCCTCCGACATATTCGATGAAATCGGCAAAGACTTGCAACAGAGCGGCCAGGCAGCGAAAATCGAAAAAGTGGTGAAACCGGCGCCGCCGAAACCGCTGAAGCGGACCGAAGCCGGAGCGAAACTGCCGAAGACGGCATCCCCGTATGCCGCTTATATGCTTTTTGGTTTGACCTTAATCGGTGTCGGCGCATTCCTTGTCCGCTTCCGCCAAGGAGCCGAGGCGAAATAAATGAACCGGAAACGGCTCGTGCGCTTTTTTGGAGCAAGCTTGATCGCAGCAGGAATCGCCGCAGTCGGCATTAGTGCTCTGAAATGGAAAAGCGGCCTGGAAGCGGTCAAGCCGCTGGCCGCTGAAACAAAGCGATCAGTGGACGCCGCACCGATTCAAATCCAGGATCCACTCTACCCAAAGCTGCCAAAAATCGGTGAACAAATCGGCGAGCTTATCATCCCGAAGCTCAACATGAGCCTAGCGATTTACCACGGTACAGATGAAAACGAGTTGGAAAAAGGGGTCGGCCATTACGCCGGCAGTGTCCTGCCAGGAGAGGCGGACAACTGCGTGCTTTCTGGCCATCGTGACACGGTCTTCCGCCGTCTTGGCGAAGTCGGCCAAGGCGATATCTTGATCGTCCGTACGTCCGCCGGCACATTCACCTATAAAGTGCGCAAAGTGCGCATCGTCGACGCCGACGACCGGACGGTCATCGTTCCAAAGCCGAAAGCGACACTCACCGTTTCCACGTGCTATCCGTTCCGCTACGTCGGCCCTGCTCCGCAGCGGTACGTGCTCGTCGCCAACTTAATCAATGATCGCTCTTAACCTTGCAAAAAGCGAAAGGATGGCCGAAACAAGGGCCATCCTTTTTTACTTCACTTCGTACGCGGTCCAAGTCGGCTTTTTGATTTTCGTCGACAGCGAGACAATTTTCCGTTTCACTCGGGCTGCTTCCCCTCCCGCTAACGGCATCGGCTGATAATTGTTTCTTGTCGTCACCGATGAAATGCGAAATGGGATGACGCGGATTTCTTTTTTGGCCGTCCGCTTGCCGTTTTGAAAAGAGAACACTTGCTGGAAGACAAACGTATCTTTGTCGCTCGGATTTTTGTTTCCGCCGAACATAAAATTGCCAAGGCTGTAGACGATGAACTTCCCTTTATACTCCTCAATCCCTTGAATGACATGCGGATGATGGCCGACGACCAAATCGGCGCCGCTGTCAATCGCAAAGCGGCCGAGCGCCTTTTGCGTGCTGTTTGGCACATAGCTTCGTTCCACTCCCCAATGGAAATGGACGAAAACGATGTCGGCTCCTTGTTTCCGAAGCGTGCGAATATCGTTGGCGATTTGCTTGCGCAACGTGCTGGTGTTGCTCCAGCCTTCATAGCCAAGCGCTCCAACTTGAATGCCTTTGACCGTTTTCAACAGCCGGAGCGTGCGGCCGAAATAACCGATGTTTTCCTTTTTTAAACAGGCAATCGTGTCATTGTATCCTCGTTGCAAGTAATCGTATGTATGATTATTGGCCAGATTCACAGCATCAATGCCGCCATAGGTTAAGATTTTCGCATAACTCGGGTGGCCGCGAAAACGAAATTTCTTGCTTGCCTTCCGCGTTGAGGTCGTCAGCGTCGTTTCCAAATTGACGGTCGTAAAATCGTCCTTTTTGAAGATCGGCTCAATGTGTTTCGTAAAATAGCGCAAGCCGTGCTTCTTCGCTTCTTCATCAAACGAATACGCATAACCGTAGTTTTCATCACGCCCAAGCGTCACATCGCCCGCCGCGCTGATGGTGATGCGCACTTCGTTCGGGTTCGGCGCCGCTTGTTTGGCAGAGGCTGACGCTATCACCATCTTATCGATCGGACTCGGCAACGGTGGATGCTCGATTGTTTGCCCCGCCAGTTCGTTTGGCGCTGCCAGCACTTCCTCGACGCCGCGATCAGCCGCATTGCTGCAGGAAAATAAAAAGACGGACGCCATACACATAAGCGCCGCATTTCTTCCCTTGATCCATGCGTTCATATTCCCTCTCCTATCAATCTATTTTCTTCAAACTACCACAACTTCTGCTAATGACGTATTCAACACACCCCCTATTTATCCCTTTTCTTTCCCTCAATTTAGGAGTGATGACCTAGCCAAGCCATGATATAATGAGCTTGTAGGCGTTTCCTCTCCTATTTCCACATCTTGGACTCCTCACGTTTCATGGTTGAAACGCCCCGAGTGAATCCCATCTCGATAAGGAGGTTTCTTCATGGAAGAGCTGTTGCGGCAGTTAACCACACTTGTTCAAGGACTTGTCGATGACATGTCCGTCCTGAAGCAAGACATGCAAACGGTGAAGCAAAAATTGGGTCAACTTGAACAACGGGTGGACAAACTTGAGCAACGGATGGACAAACAGGAAGAAGAGCTGCGCTGGCTGAAGGAGCAGATGAAAGAAAACACGGAAATGATCAAAGCGATCCGCGACAATCAACTCGAACAGCGCAGCATTCAAGACGGCATGCGCCATGAAATCGCCAGCCTCCGCGGAGAAATGGCCGGCATTCGCGAGCAAATGGCGACAAAAGAAGACATCTCCCTCATTCATCAGCGGCTTGATTATCAACTTGGCCGCATCGCGAGAGTGGAGGAGGAGATGCATTTGCTGAAGAAAGCGGATTGACACTCCACACGCTTAAAGGCGTGGGATTCTTGGGTCGCTCACGTCCTCATCCATTTCTGGTTCGGACCACGCCCAAGTTCAGGGGTGTGTCATCACCCCGTCCCATCGGGTTAGGATGTACCCCCATGAGCGGCGCACCTGTGACCAGTGCGCCTGCTAGTACGACATAGACTCCTGCAGCAAACGTGATTCCTTGCATAAGAGAGAAGACAAGAAAATTGACACCGCCGCTTAACTCCTTCTCGATAAACGATTTTCCGGCAAACGGAGCAACGACAAAAAATAACAGCACCATTGTCAACGACATAGCCACCGGTGTATCACGAAGAAAACTCTATGATTTTGGCGCTTTAATATCTTCAATATCTTCCCTAAATCCGTGACAAAACATCTTTACAATAGTCGCAAACTGTTGATACGATAAAAGAAGACGACGTTAACGACTTTTCATCAAGGAAACATTTCTAGAGGGAGGATTTCATTGTTTAGGGATATAAAGATAAAATTGATATCAGGGATACTAACTTCAATTAATTCAGGTTTTTTATATTATCTAATTGAATCCAAAGGTGTCACTGTATCAAAGGAATTAAATATTTTAGAGGGACTATTAGAAGTTCTTGTCAAGTCCTTACTCTACTCTATAATATGTGTACTTCCGCTAGTTATTTTGTTCGGTATACCAATCTCCTTATTGATAGACTACGTATTACAAAGAATAAATCAAATGAATCCTCCTATATCATTTCTCATGCATGCTATAGCCTATTTTATTATCGTAATAATATATTGGGTGATCAATTTTGGAGTAGATAAAATAATATATATAGGGGAGCCTGAAATAGCCTATAATGTATTTTTATTTGTGTATACCCCTTGTGTTTTTTGGATTATAACATACTCAATAAAAAAGCAATATTTAAGAAAATAAAATCGATACAACTTACATTTCGCACCCTACAGTTTGGAAAAATTATTTATTTGATTTTTTAGAATAACTTTCCGATCAACACGATTAGCGATGGCAATCTTTTTTGCCATCGCTAATCGTTCCGTATGACATTACACCTAAATGCCCTTGTCTATGCCTGGTCCTTGCAGAACCCTTCACTGATTAAGGAGATCGGTTTCCCGAACGAGCATTGGATTTGCCTATCCGGCAGCTCCACCTGGACGCTTGTCCGGTTGGTCAGGTCAGTTTCCGGCCTCCTGCAACACCCGATTTGTCTCTTCCGCCGCCTGATCGAGCGCGTTTTGCGGATCGATTCCTTCGTACAACCGTTCCATCGCTTTCACGACATGTTGCCGAGATTCAGGGAAGACGGTGATGAGCGCCCCTTGGGTAGCAGGGGTTGATTTTGTTTCATGCAGCTGATCCACCGTCACTTTTAATTGTGGGTATTTCGCCCACTCCTCTTTGACGAGCGGCTCATCGTACGCAGCCGGGTTAATGGCAAAATACCCTGTGCGCACATGCCACTCAGCTTGGACAGGAGCGGTTGTCAAGTATTTCATGAACTCCCACGCCGCTTTTTGCTCCTTTTCGCTGCTTCCTTTCATCATCCAGAGCGAAGCGCCGCCAATTACGACGCCTTGACGTTCCACGCCATCCGGGACAGGCAAATACGAAACGCCAACGTCAAATGGCGAGTTATCGATCAACGTTTTTACACCAGCGGACGAATCCAAATACATGGCGATTTTTCCTGCTTGGAAGGCGGCGCGCATGTCGTCCCAGTTTTGACCGGCGTTGTAAAACGTGCCGTCTCGGTACATGTCGCTGATCAGCTCAAATACGCGCTTCCCCTCATCTCCATTGAATACCGCTTTTGTCGCATCACTGCTCCGTCCATTGTTGTTGTTCACATACAGTCCGCCTTGTACGGCCACCATTTCTTCAAAAAACCAGCCGTAGTTCAAAATCGAGAATCCGTACCGTTCGGTTTCTTTTCCTTTTTTCTTTGTCAGCTTTTTCGCCGCTTCCTTCAACTCGCTATAGGTGAGAGGCGGTTTTTCCGGATCAAGCCCGGCTTCGCGGAACGCATCTTTGTTATAAATGAGTACAGGGGTGGATGAGTTAAATGGCATCGAGTAAATCCGCCCGTTCACGGTATAATAATTGACAATGTTTTTCTCCCATTGTGAGACATCATACTTGTCTTTATCGATCCACGTTTGCACTGGAACAATCTTTCCACTGTCGATCATATGCTTTGTTCCGACTTCAAACGTCTGCATGATCGTCGGGGCGTCTTTTGTCCCTGCTGCCGCATTCCATTTCGTCAGCGCCTCCTCATAGGTGCCTTGAAATACTGGCTTCACCTCAATCTCTGGATGGGTTTGGTTAAAATCAGCGACAATGTCATTTAAGACCGGCTCCAAATCCCCGCTCATCGAATGCCAAAACACCACTTCTGTTTTGCCTCCCGCCGCTTCGCCCGCATCTTCGCTTGAGCATCCCGCGGCAAATCCAATAAACATTAAAGCTAAGAAACTGGCTAAAACCTTTCTCATCTTGTTTCTCCTCCTCGCTATTGAATCGCTCCTTGCATAAGCCCTTTTCGCAATTGCTTCTGTCCAGCAAACAACAGCAACAAAGTTGGAAGCATCGCGATAACCGCCGCTGCCATAACGACGCCCCAGCTGCTGGCGATCTCTTGCGTCTGCAGCTGCTTGAGCCCGATCTGCACGGTGCGGACACGGTCATCGTTTGTAACGAGCAGCGGCCATAAATACATATTCCAAGCGTCCAAAAAACTATAAACAGCCAGCGTCACCAAACTCGTTTTTGAAAGCGGCAGCACGACGCGGCAAAAAAAGCGGAAATTCCCCATCCCAGATAACTGCGCCGCCTCATACAGCTCGTGCGGAATTTGCTTAAACTGTTGCCGCAATAAAAAGATGCCAAACGCCATCGCCCAAAACGGCACGATGAGTCCTGCGTAATGGTTTGTCCAGCCAAGCGCTTGGATGGTCAAAAAATTTGGGATCACAGTCGCTTCCCACGGAACGAGCATCGTGGCAATGCACACGTAAAACCACCGATCCCGACCGGGAAAGCGGAGAAACACAAAAGCGAAAGCGGCGAGACTTGACACGATGAGGCGCCCCACTGTAATCATGAAAGCCACAAAAAAGCTGTTCCATAAATATCTCCCAAGCGGAGCCTGTTGAAACGCGGCCTCATAATTGACCAATGTCCCCTTCTCAGGCCATAGGCGTCCTGACAAAATAGCGGCTCCATCCATCAAACTCATCAGAAGAGCATAAGCCACTGGAAACAAGATTACAACCGAGCATAGGCATAACAACACATAGTGAGCCGTTGCCCGCGCTATTTTCATTGGTAGTGCACCTTCCTCTCAGCAAACCGAAACTGCAAAAACGTGACGATGGCGATGATGAGAAAAAGGACAAGGGCTTGCGCGCTCGCGGAACCAAACTGATAGTTGACGAACGCTTCCCGGTAAATCGCGTAAACGAACACATTCGTAGCCTCCACCGGCCCGCCTTTCGTTAAAAAGTCAATTTGTCCAAACGTTTGCAGCGCTTGAATAAGCGAGACCGTCGTGACAAAAAACAACGTTGGCGACAACAGCGGCACAGTCACTGTCCACAGCTGCCGCCAATAGCTCATTCCAGCGATGCGGGCGCTTTCGTACAAGGATGGATCGATGTTTTGCAGACCGGCCAGCAACAATAAAAAGGTCAGTCCGATATTCATCCAGATCGTCGCCGCCGCCACCGCATACAATGCCGTGTCCTGGTCAAGAAGCCATGAAACAGGAGTCCCGCCGATCGCGGACACCAAACGATTGATGATCCCGATCGCCGGATTGTACATAAACATCCAAATCACCGAAGCGACTCCCACGCTCATCCCCATCGTAGAGGCAAAAATCGTCCGAAAGATCCCGATTCCTTTCCGTGTTTCATGAGCGAGCAACGCTAAACCGAACGAAACGGCGACCGTCGTCGGGACAGTGAGCGCCGCAAATAGAACCGTCGCCTTCAAACTATGCCAAAACGATGCATCTTGAAGAAGAGCAACAAAATGCGCCAAACCGACAAATTCCGTCGGGTGCCCTTGATAATCGGTGTGAAACACGCTTAAATACATCGTTCTCCCCAACGGGTAAAAGAGAAACACGCCAAACAGTAGGAGCGAAGGACAAAGATACACCATCCCTTCCAACCACGATTTTATTGCGGCCTGCCGCGCCTCCCGCTTCGTCCGGACCGACCATGGCGCTGGGGAGGGAACCGTTGAAACACGCTCATTCATTGGTGAACCCACACCTCCTCCCGCTTGATGGACGGGGCTCCAATTCGCTTTCCAGACGCATCGAAAAACAGGAAATCCTGCTCATCAAACGTCAATGGCACCACTTCTCCCAAACGGATGCGCCATTGTCCATTCCATCGTGCTGTCCAATAAAGATTTTTTGCCAACTCAAACGTCACTAACGTTTCATTGCCGAGCCACTCGACATGGCTGACTTTGACGGCCATAGATTCTTCTCCTGATTCCGCCGGCTCAATATGTTCCGGCCGCAGTCCGACGATCACCCGTTCAGCCTTCGGCAAAGAACGACGCCGAAGACGGATGGGCCGCTCGTTTTGCAATAAGAGGGAATGGTTCAGCACATGCGCTTCCGCCAAATTCATCGGCGGTGTTCCGATAAATGAAGCGA
Organism: Geobacillus sp. LEMMY01; assembly: GCF_002042905.1. Lineage (NCBI taxonomy): Bacteria > Bacillati > Bacillota > Bacilli > Caryophanales > Anoxybacillaceae > Geobacillus > Geobacillus sp. LEMMY01. The sequence continues at coordinate 39,516 of NZ_MVKA01000008.1, read as the reverse complement.
CAAACGTGTTATCTGGGCTATTGTATACATCAAGCGGACTGCCGATTTGTTGCGGACGGCCATCATGCAAAATCATCATCCGGTCAGCCATGGTCATCGCTTCCGTCTGATCGTGCGTGACATAAATCACAGTCATGCCGAGCTGACGTTGCAAACGTCGAAGCTCGCTCCTCATTTTCGCACGCAGCTTGGCATCTAAATTGGAGAGCGGTTCATCCATCAAACAAAGCGGAGTCTGCGCGACAATCGCTCGCCCTAAGGCAACGCGTTGACGCTGCCCCCCTGACAATTCCCGCGGCTTCCTATGCAGCACATCGGTCAATCCAAGCAATTCCGCCGCTTCCATGCAACGTTTCACTTGTTCTTCTTTCGGCACCTTTTGCGCCTGCAAGACAATCCGCATATTTTGCTCCACCGTCAAATGGGGATATAGCGCATAATTTTGAAAGACCATCGATAACCGGCGGGCGTGAGGGGGCCAATCATTCGCCACTTGTCCATCGATCAATACATATCCTGATGTCAGCGGCTCAAGGCCAGCGATCAGCCGCAAAATCGTGCTTTTGCCGCATCCCGATGGGCCGACAAGAACAAAAAACTCCCCTGATTCAATCGCGACATTCACATTCTCGACCGCGCTCTTTTTGCCTCCATACGATTTCGTCACCTCAACCAGCTCAAGAAACGCCATCCGCTTTTCTCCCCTTTCCTCTTTTTCTATTCCATCGTAATCCATTTTTGTAAACACCATCTGAACTTATTTTTTGATTTATGTAAATATTTTTTGAATAAAAAAAGAAGCTCTGCCAACGCAGAGCATCCTGTCACAGATTTGTAATCTTTTGGATCATCTGTTTTCCCTGTTGATACAAACATCAGCGTGATATTAACGAACGCCCTTCATGAGCCGCTGAATGCTCGGGGCGAGCAAAAACAAGATGACGCTTAACACAACCGCCGCCCCGCCGATCGTGCCGAAATAGGCCGTTTCGTTTTCGGGCGTATAGAAGCGCACAAGCTGAGCGTTGATCGCTTGCGCGGCGGCGTTCGATAGAAACCAAAGGCTCATCGTTTGCGCTGAGAAAGCGGCAGGGGCAAGTTTCGTCGTCGCCGACAGGCCGACCGGGGACAGGCAAAGCTCCCCGAGCACGACGATGAAGTAGCTTAACACGAGCCAAATCGGATGGACAAGCCCTCCGCCGCTCAAATGCCCCGGCACGAGGATAACGATGAACGACAGGCCGGCGAACAACAAGCCGAGCGCGAATTTTTGCGGGATCGTCGGCTGCCGTTTGCCAAGCTTCACCCACATCCACGCGAACACCGGAGCCAAAATGATAATAAATAACGGGTTCAGCGACTGGAACCATGCAGGCGACAAGTGGATGCCTGCTACATCCAACTGCGTCCGCTTGTCCGCATAGTTCGCCAAAATTGTCGATCCTTGTTCTTGAATCGCCCAAAACATCGCTGAAGCGACGAACAACGGAATGTAAGCGATCACGCGCGACCGCTCCTCCGCCGTCGTTTTCGGGCTGCGGTACATGACGACAAAATAGATGATCGGGATGATGATTCCTAAGATGCCGACAAGGGAAATAAACGTTTCCACAGTGAACCAACCGTTCGGAATCAAGATTGCTAGCAGCACGGCAATCACGACCGCCCCCACGGCCATGATCGAAGCCGCTTTTTTCTTTTCTGCCGGCGTCAGCGGGTTGGGCACGTACGTCCCCGCCAACCCGAGGTTTTTCTTTCTTGTCGCCACAAATACGACAAGCCCGAGAAACATCCCGACAGCTGCAAGGCCGAAGCCAAGGTGGAAGTTGTACTTCATCCCGGCCGTCCCAACAACAAGCGGAGCCAAAAAGGCGCCAAGGTTAATCCCCATGTAAAAAATGCTAAATCCGGCGTCGCGGCGGTCATCGCCAGGCTTGTACATATCGCCGACAATGCTCGAAACGTTCGGTTTCAACAACCCGGTTCCCAAGACGATGAGCGCCATCGACACAAACAGCGCCGTCACCCCGCCCGGAATCGCCAGGGCGATATGACCAGCCATAATGAGAAGGCCGCCGTAAAAGACCGCGCGCGACGTGCCAAACACCCGGTCGGCAAGCCAGCCGCCAATGATTCCGGACATGTATACAAGCGCCCCATAAATCGACATAATCGCGAGCGCCAGATGTTCATCAAGCCCGAGCCCGCCTTTCGATACTTCGTAATACATGTAGTACACTAAAATGGCGCGCATGCCATAGTACGAAAAGCGCTCCCAAAACTCGGTGAAAAAGAGCGTAAACAGCCCTTTCGGATGGCCGAAAAAGCCGCGCTGGGGAACGCTGGCAGCGATTTGTTGCTTGTCGATCGATGACATAACCACTACCTACCTCCTTTAAATTCTTTTAATATAATAATTCATTATGTTTATATTGTCAAAAAAATTTTGTATGATTTATATCATGGTAAATAAAACAATAATATTAAGAAAAATAATATTATTTAAATAAAAATTCTGAAAAACATTTCTCCCTTTCCGTTTTCTTCGTTATAGGAAAAACCCTTTTCCAAGAGCGGATCATCGATATGTTATGCCGCCGGTCGCTTGAACATGAAGCGGCAATTTCAGATCTTCGCCTTGCCCTCAAAGGCTGATGCCCGCCTCATTGCCGCTTTCGCTCCGCGAGGCATTGTGCATGAATCTATGCTTATTGATGATGGGAAAAGACATTGTTCATTCCGTCCATTTTCTCCCCCGTGCAAAATGTGTTATACTGATCATGACACATAAAATGAAGGGGGATGTGGGGATGCTATACCCGTATAACGGAAAACGTCCGAATGTTCATGAAACCGCATTCATTGCCCCGGGAGCCTATTTGATCGGAGACGTCACCGTCGGTCCGGAATCGACCATTTGGTTCAATGCCGTGCTGCGCGGCGATGAAGGACCGATTACGATCGGCGCTCGAACGAGCATTCAAGACAATACGACCTGCCATTTGTACGAAGGGTCGCCGCTCATTGTTGAAGATGAAGTGACGGTCGGGCATAATGTGATCCTTCACGGCTGCACGATCCGCCGGCGCTCGATCATCGGCATGGGGTCGACGATTTTGGATGGGGCCGAAATCGGTGAAGAATGCATCATCGGCGCCAACACGTTGATTCCGTCCGGCAAAAAGATTCCGCCCCGCTCACTCGTCATTGGCTCGCCTGGAAAAGTGGTGCGTGAACTGACGGACAAAGACCTTGAGCTCATCCAGCTGTCGATTGATACATACGTGCAAAAAGGAAAAGAGTATCGCGAACAGCTGGCCAATCATCGGTAATAACGCCTTGAACGCTCTCCCACCTACGCTAAACGCTTAAAGGTGGGAGATTCTTGAGAACACCCGCCTCACAGCAAGCTGTTAACCAAGCCATCCCCGCCCACTTCAAGTGGGGGGCTTCTCGGCGCGAGATGATCAAAACAAAATCATCAGAGAACAGATGGTTGCACGAAAAAACGATATTCGCGGCCATCTGTTCGTACAGCTTTTAAAAGAAAAAGAGCCAGCCAGAGGGCATGGCTCTTCGTTTATGATTCATCCGTGTTTTGCACAATCATCTTCCACACTCGAAAAACCGTTTCAATGCGGCGAGGCGGTGTTTTTCCGAACTTGCTTTCTGTTTCATTGGCAAAAGATGAATGATTCCTGATCTCAATGCTTCTACCGCTTCTAACAAACATTCGTTGCTGCTTGGGTGCGGACAAAAAGGGAATTTCATGTCTTCCTCTCGCGCCGCTAGAAATTCATCACTTTTTCGATGGCATGCAAAACGCGCGCTGGCGTTGGCAAATAATCGTCTTCATAAGCGAAAAACGGCACAGGAACGTCAAATCCCGTCACCCGTTCGACCGGCGCTTTTTGATAGAAAAACGAAGTATCGTTGATGACAGCGAGAATATCATTGGCCAATCCACCCGTCGCATGCGCTTCCTGAACGATCACGGTTCTCCCTGTCTTTTGCACCGACTCGGCGATGATGTCCTTGTCAAGCGGGTAAAGCGTACGCAAGTCGATGACATCGGCATCAATCCCTTTTTTCTTCGCTTCTTCCGCCGCCTTTATGGCGACCGGCACCATGGCTCCCCATGCAATGACGGTCACGTCGTCCCCTTCACGTAGTTTTTTCCCTTTGCCAATTTCAATCGTATATTTTCCTTCCGGAACGTCTTCGCGAAACGCACGATAACTGCGCATCGGTTCTAAGAAGAGAACAGGGTCCGGGTCTTCAATCGCGGCGATGAGCAACCCTTTGGCGTCATACGGCGACGCGGGACAGACGACTTTGATGCCTGGCATATGGGTAAACAGCGCTTCCGTGCTGTCCGAATGAATTTCCGGGGCCCGCACGCCCGCGCCGTACGGGGCGCGAATGACCAAGGGCACGGTAAAATGCCCTCTCGTCCGCGCACGCATGCGTGCCGCATGGGTCATGATTTGTTCATAGGCTGGATAGATAAAACCTAAAAACTGAATTTCTACGACAGGACGAAATCCACCAAGCGCCATTCCAATCGCTGCACCAGTAAATCCTGCCTCGCTTAACGGCGTGTCCATCACCCTCTCCTCGCCAAATTCCTCCAGCAATCCTTCGGTGGCGCGAAACACACCGCCATTTTTTCCAATATCTTCCCCGAGCAGGATGACATCTTCACGCTCTTTTAGCATGGTACGAAGCGCATCATTGACCGCTTGCACGATGGTGAGCGATTTGACGCCTACTTTGGTGATCATCTTTCCATCCCCCGCTTCCACTGAAGATACGCTTCTTTCTGCTCCGCAATCGTCCATGTCGGTTGGGCGAACACAAAGTCAAACATGTCAGATACATTCGCTTTTGGATAGCTCTCCATTTCCACAACCGCCTGCTCGATTTCGGCGTTCACTTCCTCTTGCACTTGATTCGCCCACTTTTCATCCCACCAGCCTTCCCGCTGCATCAACCGCTCGACCCGCTTAATCGGATCGGTTGTTTCGCGCCGTTTTTGGCTTTCCTCCTGGTCGCGATATCTGGACGGGTCATCGGACGTCGTATGGGCGCCATAACGCCATGTCACCGCTTCGATTAACGTCGGCCCCCCTCCGTTTCTCGCCCGCTCGAGCGCCTCAGTTGTTTTGAAATACACGGCAAACACGTCATTTCCATCGATGCGAAGGCCGGGAATATCGTACGCCAACGCTTTTTGCGCGATCGTTTTTGTCTTCATCTGACGGGTGATCGGAACAGAAATCGCATATTGGTTGTTTTGGTTGAAAAAGACGACAGGCGCGTTGAAAACGCTCGCGAAATTCAATCCCTCATGGAAATCTCCTTCTGATGTCGCCCCATCACCGAAGTACACAATCACCGCATTTTTCGTCCCCTTCCATTTTTCGGCGCACGCCGCCCCCGCTGCATGAGGGAGTTGCGTGGCAATCGGAACGCTCGGCGGAACGATTTTTTTTCCCTCAGGTGGAACACACCCTTCCGTCCGCCCTTTCCAGTATAAAAGCGTTTGCGTTAAGGAACGGCCGAATGTCATCATCGCCCCATGATCGCGATAGGTCGGAAACATCCAATCACCATCGTTGAGTGCAAGCGCGCTTCCGACTTGACACGCCTCTTGCCCTTCGTACGGCACATACGTCCCGATGCGCCCTTGCCGCTGCAGGCTGATACATTTTCGGTCAACCATTCTCGTGCGAATCAGATGGCGGTACATCGTCATCGTCAATTCTTTCGTGATTTGTTCACGATATTCAGGCTGCACAATCGTTCCTTCTTCATTCAATACTTGCACAATCGGAAAATCGAGTTCCATGCCATTCCTCCTCCCCATGGTATTTGAATGGCTGATCGATCAGCTCAATACCGCACGATCGCTTGCGAGCTGTTCCCCGCGAATGCGTTGGAATTCTGCGAGCAACTTTTCTACCGTTAAGCTTTTCTTTTCATTCTCATCCACTTCGAAAATGATCTGCCCTTTATCCATCATGATGAGGCGGTTTCCTAAATCGATGGCCTGCTGCATATTATGGGTGACCATCAAGGTCGTCAATCGATATCGCTCCACAATCTCTTTTGTTAAGTTGGTGATCAACTCCGCTCTGGCTGGATCGAGAGCCGCTGTATGTTCATCGAGCAGCAAAATGGCAGGTTCGGTGAAGGTCGCCATAAGCAAAGACAACGCCTGCCGCTCTCCGCCCGAGAGCAAGCCGACTTTCGCCTGAAGACGGTTTTCTAAACCGAGATGAAGGGTGGAGAGCAACTCGCGAAAATCATCGCGCCGTTTTTTCGTCACTCCGCGGCGGAGCGTGCGCTTTTGATTGCGTGTATACGCCATCGCCAAATTCTCCTCAATCGTCATGTTTGGCGCCGTTCCGGCCATCGGATCTTGAAACACCCTTCCGATATAGCGGGAGCGGACGTATTCCGGCATCATGGTGACATCTTGACCGTCAATCCAAATCGTCCCTTCATCAGGAAACAACACTCCTGAAATCAAATTCATCAAGGTTGATTTTCCTGCTCCGTTGCTGCCGATCACAGTGACAAAATCTCCTTTTCGAAGTGTTAAATGAATGTTTTGGAGCGCGATCTTTTCGTCAGGCGTTCCCTCATGAAACACTTTATAAATCCCTTTTAACTGCAACATCCGCCTCACCCTTTCCCGTTGCGGCAACGTCCATCACCTGCGCTCGATTCCATCTTTTTTCTTCTTTGCGTTTTTTCTCTTTTTGTTGACGAACCATTTGCGGAACAACGAGCGCCAAAATGACAATGCATGCCGTAATGAGCTTCACATCCCCTGTTTCGAGAAATTGGACGCGCAAAGCGAGACTCACAACAATGCGGTAAATGATCGCTCCACCGATCACGGCAAGCGTGGCTCGCGCGATCGTTTTCGTTCCAAATACCGCTTCGCCGATAATGACAGAAGCCAGACCGATAATGATCATGCCAATTCCCATCCCGACATCGGCAAACGCGCCGTACTGGGCAACAAGCGCCCCCGAGAACGCGACCATGGCATTGGAAAGGCCCAACCCTAAGACAATGAGCAAATTGGTGTTCGCCGACAGGCTGCGAATCATGCGCGGATTATCGCCCGTCGCCCGAATCGCAAGCCCAATTTCCGTCTGTAAAAACCAGTCTGTGAACCATTTAAACAAAAGAGCAAGCAACGTCATCGACAGGAGAATTCCCCATGTTTTCGCCGCGGCCGAGTCAAGTCCGATTTTCGTCCCCCATTCTTGAATGGTTGTAAAAACCGTCTTCTCATTCAAAAGCGGCACGTTCGAACGCCCCATGATGCGAAGATTGATCGAATAAAGCGCAATCATCATTAAAATGCCCGACAAAAGCGGATTGACCTTCCCTGCTGTATGAAGAAGCCCGGTCATACACCCGGCAGCGAATCCAACGAAAAGCGCCAGACACGTCGCCACAAACGGATTGATCCCGTTGACAATCAACGTCGCCGCCACAGCAGCTCCTGTCACAAAGCTGCCGTCCACGGTTAAATCAGGGAAATCCAACACACGAAACGACAAATACACTCCCAGCGCCATAATGGCGTAAATCAGTCCCGATTCCACTGCTCCCGTGATGGACGCCAGCAACAGCACTCATCCTTTCATTCGATGTATTCCGCCATTTGATCCCATTCAGGCTTCAGTTTGATTCCTTGTTTTTCCGCTGCTTGTTTATTGATCACCAATTTTAATTTTTTCGGATATTCTGGTTTGATCTCTGATGGTTTGGCTTCTCCTTTTAAAATGGCGACTGCCATTTGCCCCGCTTGATAGCCGATATCGTAGTAATCAAACCCATACGCCGCAAAACAGCCTCGTTTTAATGAATCGAGCTCTCCCGTAAAAACAGGGATTTTTTTCTCGTTGGCAACGCTGACAACCGATTCAATGGCAGATACAACGGTGTTGTCCGTCACGATGTAAAACACATCTGCCTTGCCAACTAACGACTCTGCCGCCTGTTTCACCTCGGCTGTGGTCGAAACGGAGGCTTCCACCAACTTCAAATCCGTATGTTTCGCCGCTTCCTTCACTTTTTCAATTTGCGCCAACGAGTTTTGTTCGCCCGCGTTATAAATAAGCCCAACGGTTTTCGCATCCGTTTGCTCATCGATGAATTGAATCGTTTTGCGAATCGCATCGGGATGGCTGTCCGTTGTTCCCGTGATGTTTTCCCCTGCCTTGTCCATCGATGGAACTAAACCGGCGCCGACCGGATCCGTCACGGATGTAAACACAATGGGAATGTCTTTCGTCGCATTGAGCGCACTTTGCGCGCTCGGAGTCGAGTTGGCAAAAATAAGGTCAACCCCATCCGATACAAAGTTATTGGCGATCGTTTGGCTGTTATTCATGTCGCCTTGGGCATTTTGGATATTGTACCGAACATTTTTCCCCTCTTTAAATCCCCCGTCTTCGAGCGCCTTTTTAAATCCATTGAAGGCAGCATCTAACGATGGATGTTGAATGATTTGGGTGACGCCAATCGTAAACGTTTTCTGCTTTCCATCTTCTTTCGCACCGTTCGTCGCGGCCTTCTCTTCTCCCCCACAGCCTGAGAGTGCCAAAACTCCGAAAACGACCGGTATCGCGAATCGTTTGATCGCTTGTTTCATGAATGATTCCTCCTCGCCTCTTTGATCGCTGCTTTCCAAAAGGATTTTTCTCTGAATTAAAAAATAAGGTATTATATTACGTATTTTCAGACATTTTTTCATATGGATAGACTCGGCATTAACGTCGAATATCCCACTTCGGCCGCTTTTGGTGCGTGAAAAAATGATTGCGGCGTTTGCGTTTCTCGAGCCGCTCTTCGCAAAATTGATCGGCTGCCTCGATCGTCGTTATTCCTTCCGATTCAGCCCGCGCATAAATGGCGAGCAGCGTATCATAAATCGCTTTCGTTTTCGCCAACACCCGCTCTTTGTTCGCTCCGTACAGTTCATCGGCCACTTGAATGAGGCCGCCGGCGTTGACGATATAATCGGGGGCATACATGATGCCCTTTTCTTTCAACATACGGGCGTGGCGTTTGTCAGCCAGCTGATTGTTCGCCGAACCGACGACCGCTTTCACTCGCAGCTCGGCGATCGTTTCATCGTTGATGACGCCGCCAAATGCGCACGGGACGAACACATCGGCTTCGACGCGATAAATATCCGTTCCGTTCACCGGCTTGACGGACGCCCCGATTTGCTTGCCGTACGCCACGACCTCTTTGACTGCCGCTTCGTTCAAATCGCACACATACAGATCCGCCCCTTCTTCAAGCAAACGAAGCGCCACTTTTTTTCCGACTTTTCCGAGCCCTTGCACCGCATACGTTTTGCCATGCAAATGCTTGCTGCCGAACACAACATCGTTCGTCGCCTGAATGCCGTAAACAACGCCCTCAGCGGTCGGCACGGATGAGTCGCCGCTTCCGCCATACGCTTCCGGAACGCCGACGATGCAATTTGTCTCTTTCAGCGCGTGCACGAAATCGTCCGGCGTCGTCCCCATATCGGTGCCCGTGTAAAACCGGCCGCCTAATGACTCCACGAACTGACCGAAAGCACGAAACAATTCCGTCGATTTGTCTTTGCGCGGGTCGCCGATGATCACCGCTTTGCCGCCGCCAAAATCGACATCAGCGGCCAAGCATTTATACGTCATCCCTTTCGACAGCCGAAGCGCATCGGCGAGCGCCTCTTCCGTCGTGGCATACGGATGCATCCGGCAGCCGCCGAGCGCTGGTCCAAGAGCCGTGCTATGAATGGCGATGATCGCCCTTAGGCCGGTCGCTTCATCGAGGCAAAACACCACCTGTTCATGTTCACGCATTTGGAAAAACAAATCCAATCCTTGTGACATGTTTGGCGATAGCATGACATTCATCGCTTCCCCTCTCCTTTGCTTTACCGCTTGAAAGCGTTTTCAAGTTAATATAACAAAAAATATTATTACGTTAAAATAACGTCATACTATTTTTATAGTAACGATGTTGGTTGTAAGTGTCAACCCTCTGCCAAACGATTTTTCATCGCCAAAAAAAGACGCCGTTTGACAGGCGTCTTCGTTATATCAGCGAAATAGTGTGGATAATAATTGCCACTGCGTTTTGGCTTCGGTCATCATTTGTTCAAACAGCTCGGCCACCGTTGGCACGTCATCGATGAGGCCAACGATTTGCCCCGCGTTGATAAATCCTTCAAGGAAATCGCCGAGGAGGGCGCCGCGGCGATGACGATCTTCCGATGTATATTCTTGAAACTGCTCAAGCGGCATGCCTTGTTGTTCATACTCCAGCAGCTTCTCGGCATACGGCGTGCGCATGACGCGGCGGATGCGTCCGACGGAGCGGCCGACAATGACCGTTTCATTTTCCTTTGCCTCGACAAGCCGCTGTTTATACGCTTCATGAAACGGAGCTTCCTTCGTTGCCACAAGCCTTGTGCCGAGCTGCACCCCTTGGGCGCCGAGAGCCAACGCGGCAAGCAAGCCGCGTCCATCGCCGATGCCGCCGGCAGCGATGACAGGAATGCGGACGGCGCTGACGACTTGCGGAATGAGCGTCATCGTTGTCAACTCTAGCGGCGAGTTGATTCCCGCCGCCTCATACCCCTCAGCGACGATGAGATGCGCTCCAGCCGCTTCCGCTTTTTTCGCTTGGCTGACCGAGGCGACGACGACGATCACCTTGATGCCATGTTCCGCAAAACGTGGAATCCATGGCGCAGGGTTACCGGCGGAAAGCGAAACAACCGGCACTTGATGGCGGATGACAAGTTCGGCGATCTCCGCGGCGTACGGCGTCACCTGCAGCGGGATGTTCACGGCAAACGGACGGTTGGTGCGCCGCTTCGTTTCGACGATCAGCTCCTCCACCTCATCGGGCGGCATCGTTCCGGCTCCGATCGTTCCAAGCCCCCCTGCTTCCGATACGGCGCTCGCCAGCTCGGCGTTGCTGATGTTGCCCATCCCCCCTTGGATGATTGGATAACGAAGATCAAGCAAACGACAAACATCATTCATTATGTTAACACCCCGTAAAAAATACGTTATATATAAACGATACCATATTTTTTAGAAGATGAGAATGGTTGATTTATATAACGAAGAAAAAACGAACACCAATTAAACCGTATGAATTTCCTTTGAAGCCTATTTTTCACCAGTGAGACTGCCGTAAGTCAACGCCGCGCCCCACAGCGATAAAAAATCGACAACGATTGGTGGGCGTCCACACCAATGATGATCGTTTGGACGGCAACATGCTTCTTCCACGGTGCCGTACCGAACGTTCTATGAACGTCAAACGGGATGCACAGCTGTCGTTGCGCCGTGCATCCCGGTTCATTCCACCGATATCTCTTCCTCTTCTTTTTTGTCAAGCTCTGCCCCTTCCTGAAACACCGCTTCAAAGAAACGGCTGGCCGGTGCTGCGAGCTGTTGGTAATAGTCGTTGAACAAGGCGGCGGCATGGCTTCCCATCCACTCATTCGGCAACAGCTCTTCCGGCAAGCCGGGGTCGATGAACAAAAACTTTCGGTATTCATGGACGAGCTTCGTCCGCTCGACAAAACATTCCGCGTCCGACATTTCGCCGCGCTCGATTTTATGTTTGTCAATCACATATTTTTGACTGTAGACCGCAATAAACTGCTCGTATTTTTGGTTGATCTCTTCTAAATTCCAGCACTTTTCCACAAGCTGCTTATTCGTATGCGGTCCATCGTATTCGGCAAGAAAGAAGTCGACATACGGGCGGATGTCATACTTGTCGATCAAGTCGTATACTTGTTGCTCCAAATTATTCGGTGAAATCCAGCAGCTGTTGGAAATCGTGCCGAACCCGCTCCAAACAAGCTCCTTTCGCAGTTCATCGCGCAAATGCCGCTTATCCTCAGGAATCGTATAGATGAGAATGCGCCATTTCCCGTCCCAATGCTCGGGACGCGTTTTGTAAATGCGCCGAGCCGCTTCTTCCATCCGCTTGACGCCGCGCTCCGTGAGCGAATAGTAGCTTTTATTGCCGCGTTTTTCCGAACGAATCCAGCCTTGTTTGCTCATGCGCGACACCGCCGCCCGCACCGCCTGGTCGTTATGGCCGAACTCGCGGAGAAGGCGGATCAAGCTGCCGATCCAAATTTCACCGCCGTAATGGCGGATGTAGTCACCGTAAATCGTAAAGATCATTGAGCGTGTGTTCATTGTGAATGGTCTCCCTTTATCTTGTTTTCGAAATATAATCGTAACAAACTTTTATCACGCTGGCAAGACGGACGAAAAAACAAAAGGAATAAAAAAGAGCCGCACCGCTAAAAAAGCAGGCGGCTCTCGACGGCATGCAAACATGCGACCCAGCTTCGGCAGCTTCATCAACTTAGGCAGACGTCATTCAACCAGACCGGCTGTATGACGGGCCGTCGTCTGAACATAACCAGTCTTTCCGTCGAACCAAGGCAAGCGCTCTCACCGTTCGTCCGCGTTTTTCACAATCGTCGCGATTCCTTGGCCGACGCCGATGCACATCGTTGCCAAGCCATAGGTGACGCTGCGTTTTCGCATTTCGTAAATCAATGTCGTCAAAATGCGGGCGCCGCTCGCGCCAAGCGGATGGCCGAGGGCGATCGCTCCCCCGTTGACGTTCACTTTCGCCCGATCGAGCTCAAGCTGCCGGATGCATTCAAGCGCTTGCGAGGCAAACGCCTCGTTCAGCTCGACAAGCCCGATGTCGTCAAGCGACAACCCGGCGCGGCGCAACGCTTTGCGCGTCGCAAAAACCGGACCGATTCCCATCACGGCCGGTTCAACGCCGGCGACCGCCGAGGTGACATAAGCAGCCAGCGGTTTTAAGCCGAGTTCCTTCGCCTTCTCTGCGCTCATGACTAGCAGCGCCGCCGCCCCGTCGTTAATGCCGGACGAGTTACCCGCCGTGACCGTGCCGTTTTCAAACAACGGCGGCAGCTTCGCCAGCTTCTCAAGCGTCGTATCCGGACGCGGATGCTCATCTTTGTCGACGACGACGCGGTTGCCTTTCCGGTCGTGATAAACGACCGGCACGAGTTCATCCGCAAACCGATTCGTTTCGATCGCTTGTTTCGCTTTCATTTGACTTTCGTAAGCAAACTCATCTTGCGCCTCGCGCGTAATGCCGAATCGCTTCGCCACATTTTCCGCCGTTTGCGGCATGCTGTCGGTGCCATACATTTCGTGCATTTTCGGGTTGATAAAGCGCCAGCCGATCGTTGTGTCATACATCTCGATGTTGCCGCGCGGAAAATCGCTTGACGGTTTGGCCATGACAAACGGGGCGCGCGTCATGCTTTCCACGCCGCCAGCGATCATGATGTCCGCCTCATTGGCCAAAATCGCCCGCGCCGCATAATTGACCGCATCAAGCCCTGAACCGCACAGCCGATTGACCGTCACCCCTGCGACCTCAATCGGCAGCCCGGCCAACAGCGCCGCCATGCGGGCGACGTTTCGGTTGTCCTCGCCGGCTTGGTTGGCGTTTCCAAAGACAACGTCATCAATTTGCTCGACCGGCACATTCGGATTTCGCTCGATGAGCGCTCGAATGACAACAGCCGCCAAATCATCCGGCCTGACTTCTTTTAGCGCGCCCTTGTAGCGGCCAATCGGCGTGCGCACCGCATCGACAATCACAACTTCTCTGCTCATATTTTCTCCCTTCCTTTTCCAGCGAATCAGCGATTTTCCCGATTCGTATAGTCATAGACGCCGCGGCCGGTTTTGCGGCCGAGACGCCCTGCTTTGACGTATTGCTCCAAAAGCGGCGCTGGGCGGTATTTTTCTCCGAGTTTTTCGTGCAAATATTTTAAGTTGTTCAATCTCGTATCAAGCCCAACTAAATCAGCGAGCTCAAACGGCCCCATCGGGAAATTGAGGCCGAGCTTGATCGCCTTGTCGATCTCTTCGGGCGTCCCGACCCCTTCTTGCAGCATGTAAAACGCTTCATTGCCGACAAGGGCGCTGATCCGGCTCGTGACAAATCCCGGAAATTCATTGACAACCACTGTCTCTTTTCCCATTCGCTCGGCCGCTTCTTTCGCCACTTGCGCCGTTTCGTCGCTCGTCTCAAGGCCACGGATGATTTCCACAAGCTTCATTTTATGAACCGGATTGAAAAAGTGCATGGCGATCACCCGCTCCGGCCGCTTCGTGAACGAACCGATTTCGGTCGGGCTCATGGTGGACGTATTCGTCGCAAAATAGCACGACGCCGGCGCATGGGCGTCAATCGTCTCGAACACTTGCTTTTTCAATTCAAGCTTTTCCGGCACCGCCTCGATCACCAAATCGGCATGGCGCACAGCGGCCGCCAAATCAAGTGAATACGACAGGCGCGCCTCGGCTTCTTGCCGCTCGCCAGCGGTCAATTTCCCTCGAGCGACCGCTTGTTCAAAAATCGAAGCAATCTCCTTCTGGGCGCTCTCCAATTGTTCTTGCTTAATGTCCACTAAGGTCGTCTGGAACCCGCCGACAGCGCCGACATAAGCAATGCCTCTCCCCATCACGCCGCTGCCGACGACAACAAGGCGTTCGATCATCGTCTTCCCCCTCTCCTGCTTTCGCATATGACGGCTGATGCATCAAGCCGGCGGTGCCTTTCGCCAAGCGGCGGACGCCGTCAAATGAATGGGCACCCCATCACGAGCGACGGGGTGCTCGGCAAACGAGCGGGCGTGTCTCTCAATCGCTCGCCCTAACCGACTCTTGCCTTCAAGGGCGACAAACTGAACTTTGCTTCCAAGGACGCGACACGCTCTCGTATATTGGCAAACGCAAAACGGTGAAAGCCTTAGACGCCAAACGGATTAAGCGGACGCGGACCGTAATACGACAGCACGCTTTTCGTTTCTGTGTACAAATCAAGCGCCTCGACAGACAGCTCGCGCCCAAATCCGGACTGTTTGTAGCCGCCAAACGGCGTGCCTGGGAAAGCGGAGAATGGGCTGTTGACCATGACAATGCCGGAACGCAGCTGTTTCGCTACGCGAACGGCACGGCCATGATCTTTCGTCCAAATCGCGGCGGCCAGTCCATAGTCGCTGTCGTTCGCCAATTCAATGGCTTCGGCTTCATCGCGGAATTTCATCACGACGACAACCGGTCCAAAAATTTCTTCACGAACCGCTTTCATTTGATGGTTCACGTTCGTCAAAATCGTCGGCTCATACCAGTAACCGTTTTCAAACCCAGCGACAACCGCCTCTTTTCCCCCGGCGGCGACCGTCGCTCCGTCGGCGACAGCCGATTGCACGTATTCGTCAATCACTTCCAGCTGCCCGCGGCTGATGATCGCCCCGACATGCGTGCCGGCATCAAACGGATTGCCAAGTTTCAGCTGCTTCGTTTTGGCCACGAACGCTTCCATAAACGCGTCATAGATGCTTTCATGCACATACAAGCGGGAGCGCGCCTCGCACGATTGGCCGCTGTTGTAGAAAATGCCGAACAATGAGCCGGAGACAGCGGCTTCTAAATCA
Organism: Geobacillus sp. LEMMY01; assembly: GCF_002042905.1. Classification (NCBI taxonomy): domain Bacteria; kingdom Bacillati; phylum Bacillota; class Bacilli; order Caryophanales; family Anoxybacillaceae; genus Geobacillus; species Geobacillus sp. LEMMY01. Next base: position 23,957 of record NZ_MVKA01000008.1, on the reverse strand, counting down.
GCGTCCGCAAACACAAGGCTTGGCGATTTGCCACCCAGCTCGAGCGTCACCCGTTTTAATGTTTTCGACGCCTTCTCCATAATTTCCTTCCCCACCGGCGTCGATCCGGTAAACGCCACTTTGTCGACGAGCGGATGTTCGACCAAATAGTCCCCAACTTCCGCTCCGGCGCCCGTCACCACATTGACGACCCCTTCCGGCACGCCGGCCTCATGGCAAATTTCCGCCAGCACAAGGCAGGTGAGCGGCGTCAGCGACGCCGGTTTAACGACGACCGAGCATCCAGCGGCAATGGCAGGCGCGATTTTCCAAGCCGCCATCATGAGCGGATAGTTCCAAGGAATGATTTGGGCGCACACACCGACAGGCTCTTTTTCCGTATAGTTGTGAAACGCCCCCGGCATCGGGTTGACCGCCCCGCGGTGCCCAATGATCGCCCCGGCGAAAAATTCAAAGTCTTCAATCGCCTGCATCACTTGCCCTTGAGCAGCCGACAACGCTTTGCCGGTATTCAAAATTTCCAATTCCACCAATTCATTAAAACGTTCGCGCATGATGGCCGCAATTTGGTACAAGATGCGCGCCCGTTTTTGCACCGGAAAATGACGCCATTTCCCACGGTCAAACGCTTGCCTTGCCGCCTGCACCGCCCGTTCGGCATCCTCGCGCGTCCCTTTGGCGACGCGGGCGACCGGTTCGCCAGTGGCCGGATTGGTGACCACAAACGTTTCGCCCGAGGCGCTTTCGACCCGCTCCCCGTTCACAATCAAATGATAGAAATCACGTTTCGTCGGCATCGGTTCCATTTTCTTTTGTTTGACAGTCGCCATCGTTTTTCCCCCTTGCTTAGTTTCCTTGGAAGATCGGTTTCCGTTTTTCGAAAAACGCCTTGACGCCTTCGCGGTGGTCGGATGTCAATCCCGCAATGCGCTGGCATTCCGCTTCCCGTTCGAGGTAGCGGTCAAACGTCGTTTCCTCGCTTTCGCGAAGCAGCCGTTTGATGAGTCCAATCGCTTTCGTCGGCATAGCAGAGAGCCGCTCGGCAAACCGCTTCACTTCCTCTTCCCAAGCGGATAGAGGAATCACTTTTGTCGCCAGTCCGAGCGCGGCTGCTTCCTCGGCGGTCACTTTTTCCCCGAGCACCGCAAGCTCAAGCGCCTTCGCCCGCCCGATGAGACGCGGCAAATAGTAGAGATGGCCCGCGTCCGGCACAAGACCGACGTGAATAAACGCGGGAGCGAAACTCGCCTTTTCCGAGAGAAGCCGGAAATCACACGCCAGCGCCAAGCTCATGCCCGCGCCGGCCGCCGCCCCGTTCACCGCTGCGACAACCGGTTTTTCAAGATGATGAAGCGCTTTCATCATCGGCGCGTATCGGGAGCGCAACACTTCGCCATGGTCCATTTCTTCCGTCACGCCGCTCAAATCTTCCCCCGCACAAAACGCCCGGCCGGCGCCTGTGATCACCACGCAGCGGACGTTTTGATCCGCCCCTGCTTGTTTTAGCGCCTTTGTCACTTCAGCGTTCATTTGTTCCGTAAACGCATTGAGCTGATCAGGGCGGTTGAGCGTCAGCCAGGCGACTTGTCCCTTCACTTCATAACGGATCGTTTCGTACATCGAACGCCCCCCTTATTTTCCTTGGAAGCGCGGCTTTCGTTTTTCGAGGAATGCCGCCATTCCTTCTTTTTGGTCTTCCGAGGCGAACAATAGGTAAAAGTTTTTCCGCTCAAATTGCATGCCTTCATACAGCGGATAGTCGACCGCTTTCTGCACCGCCTCTTTGATCAGCCGGAGAGCCAAAGGCGGCTGTTCAACGAGACGCCCGGCCAGCCGCATCGTTTCTTCCATTAAAAGCTCCGGGCTGACGACGCGGTTGACAATCCCCAGCTGCTCGGCTTCTTTCGCCGACATACGCGCCCCAGTCCAAAGCCACTCGAGCGCCCGCTTCGGACCGATGAGCTTTGTCAGCCGCTGCGTGCCTCCCGCACCTGGCATGACGCCAAGGTTCACTTCTGGAAAGCCAAATTCGGCCGCCGACGACGCGACAATCAAGTCGCACGAAAGCGCCAGCTCAAAACCTCCCCCTAGCGCCAACCCGTTCACAGCGGCGATCATCGGCGTTTTCACGATGGACAGGCGATCCCAATCGGCAAACTGGTTCAGCCACTCAAGACGAATGGAGTCATCTTTTGCCATCTCTTGAATATCCGCCCCAGCCGCAAACGCCCGTCCACGCCCGGTCAACACAATGACACGCACCTTCTCATTCCGATCAAACGCTTCCACTGCCGCAACGATTTCCGCCACCATTTGACGGCTCAGCGCATTCAATACATCAGGACGGGCGAGCTCGATGATGCCGACCGCTCCCTCTTGACGCGCCGCAATGGAAACAAACTCACTCATGTTCCACTTCCTCACCGACCATAAAGGTGACGAGGTCGCCGGCAAATGACATGACATCTTTTGCCGATGCCTTCGCTTCTTTCGTTTTCATCGCCTCTTGAAACGCCTCTTGACTATCGTAATACATTTCACACAACAAATAATACTCGCTCTCCGTCCCCATCGGCGTCCCCGTAATTTTCGTCACCTTGATTTTTCGGAGGCCAGGAATTTTTTCCGTCAACGGCACATGCGTCCCATAATAATGGGCGTCAAACTGCTCCTTATCTTTCGGCTGTTTGTACAAGGCGATCATTTTAAACATCACGAACGTCCCCTTTCCCTTTTCTTATCCTGAAATTAATACGGGCTTCATCGCCTCAAACGGATTTTTGCATTGTTTGCAGTAGAAAATGCTGCGGCAGGCGGTCGGGCCGAACAAATTTTCCATGACGGTCCGCTCCGCCCCGCAATATGGACACGCCACTTGCCATGCCCCTGACGGCATTTGCCGCGGCGGCGGAGCGATGCCAAACTGCTTCAGCCGCTCCCGTCCGGCTTCGCTGATCCGGTCGGACGTCCATGGCGGATGGCGGAGAAACTCAACCGTCACCGCCGAGGCTCCTGCTTGCTTCACCGCTTCCTCAACCCGGGTGCGGATGATATCAAGCGCCGGACACCCGAGAAACGTCGGCAACAGACAGACCGAGACCGCTTCATCCCGAACGTCAACCTGTTCCACCATCCCAAGATCGACAATGCTAATCGAATGAATTTCTGGGTCTTTCACCGTTTCTAACGCTTTCCAAACCTCTTCATTTGTCATGGTTCTCCCTCACATTTTCCAACCCGCTGCCGTTTTCCCGCTTTGGCTGCGTAGTGCCGCCAATGCTGCGCCGTTTTGCTCCTTCAACAAACACTTCGTCGTCACAAAGAGGCGTCATGCCCAACGCCGCACTTTAGCCAACAGCGGCGCGGACATTACCATATCGCATGCGGGACGGCGCGGTATACTTCTGACAACGTCGCCAGCGCTTCGTCCAAATCCGGCGTATGTTCGCCGTTGCGGCCGTTGCCATGTTTCATGCCAAACGGCATCGGCCAATCAAGCCCCACTTCGGCAAACGCCGGCGCCAGCGCGGCAATCGTGTTTTCCGTCAGCACCTTTTCCTCATCAATCAGCCCCCACCGCACCATTTCCGTTCCTTTCGCCCCGAGCGTCAACACGCCGGCAAAATCAGCGGCCACGTCCTGAATGGCTTTTGTCATTCGCGTCCGCGCTTCCAAAGGGGCATTCGTCAGCTGGACAAACCACGTATGCCAATGAAGCAAATGGTAGTGCAGCTCCACTTGAATTTTCGCCGCCACTTCCGCGAGCGGGGCATAGCTGCTTTTGGTCAGCGACTCGAGACGGACGCGCTTCGCCTGCGTATAAAAATATTGGCGAACAACGGTAAACGCCCAGTCATAGCGAGGCTCACGCAAATAATGCCCCGGGCCGTTCGCCCGTTCGAGCAAAACCGCATTGCGCCGGGCCGAAGCCGGCCGGGCGTGCGCCAGTTCGTCGGCTGATCCACAGCCAAGGTCTTCAAGCAACTGATAATACATGGTCGCATGCCCCATCGTATCTTGGCTGATGGAAGAAAAGGCAATGTCCTCCTCGATATGCGGCGCCAACCCAAGCCATTCCGAGCCGCGGTAGGCAAGCAAAAAATCATCATCCGCGAGCTGAAACAATAGCTCGACAAGCGCTTCTTGACCGTCTGGATGGAAGTGAATCGGTTTTTCGCTCATCGCCGAATCTCGCCTTTCCATGACAAAATTTCCTTCTCATCGAATGCTTCTTGCTCATATTTCCGCCACCGTTTTTTCAAGTCTCCATATCCTCGCGTCAACCGGTAATCTTTGTTATCAAGCCGCTTGAGCGCTGCTTTTTCCTCTTCACTCATCCGCCGAATATAGTCCCGCTTCACGACCCAAAGGTCAGCGACCGGCTCGCGGCGCATAAAGTTTTCCTGCGCCATCACGAGCGCGATCTCCTCATTGGGGGCAAGCAGACTGAATTGATGCTGCATCGGCGCATCCGGCGCTTTGCGGCTGAACACTTCAAACACTTGATAAAATCCTTGTTCTTTCTCCGCCATGGACATCCCCCTCTCATCCAGCCGTCCGTACGGCGCTGAGCGCCTCGCGCACCCACGCGTTCTGCTTATACGCCGTCCGCCGAAGCTCAAGCCGCTCTTGCGACTTCGGCCCGTTGTTGCGGATGATCTCTTTAAACCGCTCCCAATCCGGCTGCCGGTAAATCCATTGGCCCTTCTCTTTGTCAAAATGCATTGTCTCATCAGGAATCTTCAGTCCGAGCGCCCAAATGCGCGGCACATATTTCGTAAAGAAGTCTTGGCGCAGCTGTTCATTCGTTTTCGTGCGGATGCGGTATTTGATCGTGATGTCTTGCTTCGAAGTTCCCGTCGTGTCGGCCGTCGGCGGGCCGAAAAACATGAGCAACGCCTCCCACCAACGGTTGAGCGCCTCTTGCAGCATCTCTTTCTGCTCCTTCGTCCCTTCGGCGAGCGCCAAAATGATCGACTCGCCGTGCTGGGCGTGAAACACTTCCTCGGCGCAAATGCGCTTCAGCGCCCGTGCGTACGGTCCGTATGAGGCATCCAGCATGTTCGTCTGCGTCATAATCGCCGCTCCGTCGACGAGCCAGCCGATCAACCCGGCGTCCGCCCATGTCGGCGCTGGCATATGAAACACGTTATGAAACTTCAACCGTTCGTTCAATAAATCTTCGATAATATCTTCCCGCGTTTTGCCGAGCGGGGCCATCAAATCTTCCGCCACCCGAAGCAGCAGCTGGCCGTGCCCCATCTCATCTTGCACTTTCGCCATGATGCCAAGCTTCCGGCGCAGCGACGGCGCTTTCGGCACCCATTCTTTTTCCGGAAGCGCTCCCATAATTTCGCTCACCGCATGCATCGCAATGAGCTTGATAAGCGTCACCCGATACTCATCCGGCATCCAGTCATCGGCTTCGATCTTTTCCCCCGCCTCGATGCGCTGCATAAACCGTTCGTATTTCTCCTCATCTGACAGGCGGGTGAACGTCATCATAGCCGCCATCCCCCATCCACCTCTCATTTAAAATATATAACGTTTGTTTAACGTTATTATATTTTAATGTTATATATTTTGCAATCGTTTTTTTCTCTTTCTCTATCAGATGGATTGCGGTGCTTCAAGATGGCGGCGGTCAACGATGCGAACCGCTTTTCCTTCCGAGCGCGGGAGCGTTTTCGGCGAATGGAGACGGACGTCAATCGAAATGAGACAGTGCGTTTTCAACAATGACTGAATGCGCCGGACAAGGGCAGCGGCCTGCTCGCTTTGCAAATCTCCGCCGACCTCGCTGTAAAAACGATCGGTCACTTCCGCATGCAGCTCGAGCGCTTCCAAATGTCCGTGGCGGAGACGATGCAGCTGATAGTGCGGAGCCAGTTCCGAGACGCGAAGCAGATGGTGTTCAATTTCCGACGGGAACACATTGACGCCGCGGATGATGATCATATCATCAACCCGCCCCTTGACCCGCGACATACGCGCCGTCGTCCGCCCGCAAGCACACCGCTCTCTCGTCACGGAAGCGATATCGCCTGTCCGGTAGCGGATGACCGGGAACGCCTCTTTCTTCAAACTCGTAAAAACAAGCTCTCCTTCTTCCCCTTCCGCCACCGGCTCGAGCGTTTTCGGGTCGATCACTTCAACAAGGAAATGGTCCTCGGCGATATGGAGGCCGTTTTGCGCTTCATGGCACTCCATCGCCACCCCTGGGCCGATCACTTCACTCAGTCCGTAAATGTCACATGCCTTCATATCAAACGTCTCTTCAAGCGTGCGCCGCATTTCCTCGGACCACGGTTCCGCACCGAAGATGCCGTATTTCAGCGATGTTTGCCGCGGATCTTTGCCCAGCTCTTTCATCCGCTCAGCAATGTTCAATACATAGGACGGCGTGGCGCAAATGACGGTCGGCTGAAAATCTTCAATGATCATCACTTGCCGGTCGGTGTTGCCCCCAGATACCGGCACCGTCACCGCCCCAAGCCGCTCGCTGCCATAATGCAGCCCAAGGCCGCCGGTAAACAGCCCGTATCCATAGGCATTGTGAATCACATCCCCCGGTTTCCCACCAGCGATGACAATCGCTCGCGCCACAATATCGGCCCAATGGTCAATGTCCTGCTTTGTATAAGCGACCACCGTCGGTTTGCCGCTTGTGCCGCTTGATGCGTGCACACGGACGCATTGGGAAAGATCGACCGCGAGCAAACCAAACGGATAATGGTCCCGCAAATCCCGCTTTGTCGTAAACGGGAGTTTGCGCACATCCTCAAGCGTGCGAATATCCTCCGGCTTCACTCCCTTTTCATCAAACCGTTGCCGGTAAAACGGCACCCGCTCATACACACGCTCCGCCGTCGCCCGCAGCCGCTTGAGCTGGAGCGCCTCCAGTTCGCTGCGTGCGGCCGTCTCGATGTCATGCAAAATCATCGTTTCCGCCCCCTCTTTTAAAGCGCTTTCATAAAAATGGAAAATACAAAACTATATAACGTTATACAAACGTTATATAGTTTTATCATGATATCTAATTTTAAAATAGGCTAAATATTTGAAAATGTCAACGGATTTTCAGGCGGACAAAGCTGTAAAAAAAAGAGGCGATGGACGCCCCTTTCCAAAATAAATTAAAGAGGCGGAAAAACCGCCTCTTTTGATCCTGATCGTCTAGTGGCGTCCCTCGCACGCTTGGAAGGGGACAACGTTCTTACAGAAATCGGCTAAATCTTCATAATCCCCCCCGTGCTCGCCGATGTGACGTGTTTCGAGTAGCGGGCGAGATACCCGGTTTTCACTTTCGGTTCAAAGCCTTTCCAGTTCGCTTTCCGGCGTTCGAGCTCTTCATCGGACAGCTTGACGTTGATCGTCCGTTTCACCGTATCGATCTCGATGATATCGCCGTCTTGGATGAAAGCGATCGGTCCGCCTTCCGCCGCTTCCGGAGAAACGTGGCCGACGGACAAGCCGCGCGAGGCGCCGGAGAAGCGGCCGTCGGTGACAAGCGCTACCTTCGTACCGAGCCCCATGCCGACGATTTGCGACGTTGGCGCAAGCATTTCCGGCATCCCCGGGCCGCCTTTTGGTCCTTCGTAGCGGATGACGACGACATGTCCCGGCTTGATTTTGCCGCTGGCAATGCCTTCAAGCGCCTCTTCCTGCGAATCAAACACGATCGCCGGACCTTCATGGCGCGTGATGCCGCCTTGGACCGCGCCGGTTTTGATGACGGCGCCGTCCGGCGCTAAGTTGCCGAACAAAATGGCGAGCCCGCCCGTTTCCGAATACGGGTTGTCAATCGGGCGGATGACATCGTAGTTTTTCACTTCGCAGCCGGCGATGTTTTCACCGAGTGTTTTGCCGGTGACGGTCAGCGTATCTAAATGAAGCGTGCCTTCTTTTTTCGCCAGCTCGTTCAACACCGCCGAGACGCCGCCGGCTTCGTGCAAGTCTTCAATGTAATGCACATCCGACGCCGGCGCGAGTTTGGCCAAATGCGGCACGCGCGCGGCGATTTCGTTGATGCGCTCAAGCGAGTAGTCGATGCCGGCCTCGTTCGCGATCGCAAGCGTATGCAACACGGTATTCGTTGAGCCGCCGAGCGCCATATCGAGCGCGAACGCATTGTCGATCGCTTTTTCCGTTACGATGTCGCGCGGCTTAATGTCATGCTCGATCAAATACATGAGCTGCTTCGCCGATTGGCGGACAAGCTCTTTGCGCGCCGGGTCGACCGCCAAAATCGTGCCGTTGCCTGGCAAAGCGAGCCCGAGCGCTTCAGCGAGACAGTTCATGGAGTTTGCCGTAAACATGCCCGAACACGATCCGCACGTCGGACAGCCGTAGCGTTCGAGTTCTTCGAGCCCTTTCTCATCGAGCGTTCCACCTAAATACGCCCCGACCCCTTCAAACACGGACGAGAGCGAAATTTTCCGCCCGTCTTTCGTCACACCGGCTTTCATCGGCCCGCCGCTGACGAAAATCGTCGGGATGTTGAGCCGCATCGCCGCCATCATCATCCCCGGCGTAATTTTGTCGCAGTTCGGAATGCATACCATGCCGTCAAACCAGTGCGCAGAAATGACCGTTTCGATCGAATCAGCGATGATTTCCCGGCTCGGAAGCGAATAGCGCATCCCGATATGCCCCATGGCGATGCCGTCATCAACACCGATCGTGTTCATTTCAAACGGCACGCCGCCTGCCTCGCGAATCGCTTCTTTCACGATTCTCCCAAACTCTTGCAAGTGAACGTGCCCTGGAATAATGTCGATGTACGAGTTGACAACCGCGATGAACGGTTTGTCAAAATCCTCCTCTTTCACGCCGGCCGCCCTCAGCAAACTCCGGTGCGGAGCCCGGTCGAATCCTTTTTTGATCATGTCGCTGCGCCGCTTTTTCATGTCCTGGTCCCTCCATCGTGCAGATTGCTAGGTTGCTAGTATTGTACCACTTTTTCTAATAAAAAGACAATTATCTTTATTCTGAATGCGCTTTCATTATCTACTCCGCGAAAACGAGTCAGAAAAATCAGCCGGCCCTCTTGACAACCGGAGCATTTGGCGTCATAATTTCTTACAAACTATAAATCACAAGGCTATCCTTGACAATGAAACAACGATAACGGCACGGGACTAGTAAACCGAGGGAACGCGCCAGAGAGTGGAACCCACAGGCTGGAAGGTTCCTCGCGGGAAGCCGGTTGAACCTGCCCTAGACGGCCGCTTATGCAAACATAAGCCGCACGCCTGCGTTACAGGCTAGAGGAGGGCGCTTTGTGCGCCAAAAAAGGTGGTACCGCGGAACGCTTTTCCGTCCTTTTGCAAAAAAGGAGGAAAAGCGTTTTTTATTGGCCGGCCGCTTCGCAGGACGGCTAGGCGATCCAACTCATGCCATTCAACACGCAAAGGAGGGAGGAACGCGATGAAACGGCAGCGCGTGGTGGTCAAAATCGGCAGCAGCTCTCTCACCGATCCGAAAGGCGGCCTTTGCCATGACAAACTGTTCGATCACGTTGAGGCGATCGCTTATCTCAAACAGCTCGGCCATGACGTCATTCTCATCACGTCCGGCGCTGTCGCCGCTGGGTTCGGACCCTTAGGCTACCCAGCGCGCCCGACGACGATCGCCGGGAAACAGGCGGCCGCTGCCGTCGGGCAAAGCTTACTCATGCAGGCATACAGCTCGGCGTTCGCCCAATTCGGCTTTACGGCCGCTCAGCTGTTGTTGACGCGCAGCGACTTTTACAGCCGCGAGCGGTTCCGCAACTTGTTTGCCACGATCACCACACTGCTTGAGAACGGCGCCGTGCCGATCATTAATGAAAACGACTCCGTTTCCATCGAGGAATTGACATTTGGCGACAATGACATGCTTTCGGCGCTCGTGGCCGGCTTTTTGCACGCTGATGCGCTCATTTTGCTTACCGACATTAACGGGTTGTATGACGCCAATCCGAAAACGAATCCGCAGGCGAAAAAATACGCCTTTTTGCTGGAAATCACCGATGAGATGATCGAAGCCGCCGGCGGCATCGGTTCAGCCGTCGGCACCGGTGGGATGCGCTCGAAGCTTCTCGCGGCCCGAAAAGCACTCTCGTTTGGCGTCAGCGTGTTCATCGGCACAGGTAGCGGCAAAGAAAAACTGGCTGATATTTTAGCTGGAAAAGGAGACGGCACGTACATCGGCGCTCCGTTTCCGAAACAAATGCAAATGCGCAAACAATGGATTGCCTATCATGCTCCTGTCGCCGGCACGATCACGATCGACAGCGGGGCTGAGGAAGCGTTGCTTATGCGTGGGAAAAGTTTGCTCCCCGCCGGCGTAACGGCTGTTTCCGGCGATTTTCACGCCATGGATGTCGTTGATGTCGTCAATGAAAAAGGGATTACGATTGGCCGCGGCCAGGTGTATTATGCCGCCGCCGATTTAGAGAAAGTGAAAGGACTTCCGAGCGAAGAGGCCCGGCAATATTCCTACCTTCACCGCCCGGAAGTCATCCACCGCGACAATTGGGTCACGTTGCGAAAGGAGAGTGTATCGAAATGAGCGAACTGCTCGAAAAAGCCGAACGATTGAAAACCGCCTCACAAACGCTCGCCATGCTGTCAACGGAGGAAAAAAACGCGGCGTTGGAACAGATCGCCCAAACCCTTGACCGCGAACGCACCTTCATTTTGCAAGAAAACGAGAAAGATATGGTCCAAGGCCGCGAACAAGGGCTGTCGCCCGCGTTGCTCGACCGGCTCCAACTGACGAATGAACGTCTTGACCAAATCATCGGCGGCGTCCGCCAAGTCGCCTCGCTGCCTGACCCGGTCGGAGAAATCATCGAAGAGTGGACGCGGCCGAACGGGCTTCGCATCCAAACGGTGCGCGTGCCGCTTGGGGTCATTGGCATGGTGTACGAAGCGCGCCCGAACGTGACGGTTGATGCGGCGAGCCTTTGCTTGAAAACGGGCAACGCAGTTTTGCTTCGCGGCAGCACATCAGCGCTTCATTCGAACAAAGCGCTCGTTCGCGTCATGAAAGAGGCGCTCCGCACGACGGCCGTTCCGGAAACGGCGATTGAACTGCTCGAAGACACAAGCCGGGAAACGGCCCAGCGCATGTTTCGCCTGAACGAGTATTTGGACGTTCTCATCCCGCGTGGAGGAGCCGGGCTCATCCGCTCGGTCGTCGAAAACGCCACCGTGCCGGTGCTTGAAACCGGCGTCGGCAACTGTCATATTTTCATCGACGAATCAGCACAGCGGCAAATGGCGATCGATATCGTCCTCAACGCCAAACTGCAGCGCCCGTCGGTCTGCAATGCCGTCGAAACGGTGCTCATCCATGAGCGTTGGCCATATGCCGGCGACTTGCTTGAGACGCTTCACGCCCGCAGCGTCGAATTGCGCGGCGACCAACGTCTTGCCTCCGCCTATCCGTTTGTCAGCGAGGCAACAGAAGATGACTGGTATACGGAATATTTAGCGCCGATTTTAGCGGTCAAACTGGTCGCCGATGTCGACGAGGCGATTGGCCACATCCGCCGCTACGGGACGAAGCACTCGGAAGCGATCATCACGGAAAACGAGGCGAACGTCCGCCGCTTTTTCCAAGCGGTCGACGCGGCTGTCTTGTACCATAACGCCTCAACCCGCTTCACGGACGGCGAACAGTTCGGCTACGGGGCGGAAATCGGCATCAGCACACAAAAGCTGCACGCCCGCGGTCCGATGGGGCTTGTCGCCATCACGACGACAAAATCGCTCGTGTATGGGACGGGGCAAATTCGAGAATGAAACAATCGCGTTCAGCAAAGCGAGTAGCCTTTTTCAACACAAAAGCACGCAAGGAGAGACGAACGATGCCTTTTATGGATTTTCGCAGCGATACAGTGACCAAACCAACGCCCGAGATGCGCCAAGCGATGTTTGAGGCTGAAGTCGGCGATGACGTGTACGGCGAAGACCCGACCGTCAACCGGTTAGAAGCGTTGGCCGCCCGGTTGCTTGGCAAGAGGAAGACGCCTTATTTGTCACAAGCGGCACGCAAGGAAACCAAGTCGCCATTTTGACGCATTGCCGCCCGGGGGACGAGGTGATTGTAGAAGCTGAATCTCACATTTTCTTGTACGAAGCCGGCGCGGCATCCGCGTTGGCCGGCGTCTAAAAGAAGCCGAAATCTTGGCCAGCCCGTTTGATGACGGCGTCATCCGCTTTGTCACCCACCGGGAAATCACCGCCGATTCGGTGCAAACCGCCATCGAGCGGATTCGCCTGATGTTGTCCTAAAACACAAAACGATCCGGGCTCAAGCATGGCTCGGATCGTTTTCTTATCTTTCCCCTTCCATTTCCACAAACACCCAAAACCGGCTGCCGATAAAATTCACCGCCATACCGGCTATCGTTGCCGCACTTTTGGCCAGCCAGAGCGGCATGATCCGTTCGGCTGCAAGCAAAACGCCAAGCGACGCGCCAAGCGACAACCCGTTGACGGCAAGAAAACGCAAAAATTCCCCGATGTTCGCTTTTCGTTTCACTTGAAACGTCCATAGCCGATTCCAGATGTAGCTGTTCGCCATTCCAACACCGTATGAAACAACTTGGGCGGCCGCCGCCGGGACGCCCATCGCGGCAAGCAAGAAAAAGATAACAAAGTCAACCGCCGTATTGCTCACCCCGACGACGGCAAATCGCCATATCGTTTGTTTTTCTTTACGAAAGGTATGAAGGCTTTCGTTCATGTTTCGTCCTGACTCCCCACGTTTCATTGATGACATAGAGCGGACGCTCTTTCACCTCATGGTAAATGCAGCCAATGTATTCCCCGATGATTCCAAGCATCGTCATCATCACTCCGTTGCCAAGAAGCATCACCATAAAGAGCGACGCCCGTCCGGCAGCCGTCGAATGGGTGAACCATTTCAAGTGCAAAACAACCATCATACCGACGACGCTGGCCGCCGACAACAAAAATCCAAGCAAGCTCGCCAGTTTGAGCGGCTTATGCGAAAATGATGTAATGCCATCGAGCGAAAACCGAATCATTTTTTTGAGCGAGTATTTCGTCTTGCCGGCGAAACGCGGCTCCCGCTCGTATTCGACCGCCGTCTGCCGGAAGCCGACCCAGCTCACAAGACCCCGGACAAAACGGCTTCGCTCCCTCATATAGCGTAACTGATCGCACACCTTCCGGTCAATGAGGCGGAAATCGCCCGTATCGACCGGGATGTCGATTTCGGTCGCCGCCCGCAGCAAGCGGTAAAACACATACGCCATCCATTTTTTGAACGCGGTCTCCCCTTTCCGTTTCACTCTTCGGGCATAGACGACATCATCCCCTTCTTTCCAACGCGCGATCATGTCCAAAATCAACTCCGGCGGATCCTGCAAGTCAGCGTCAATCACGATGACCGCTTGGCCGGAGGCATAGTCCATCCCGGCGGTGATGGCGATTTGATGGCCAAAATTGCGGGAAATATCGGCGGCAGCGACTCTTTGTATTGCCAAGCGATCCATATTTCAAACGCATAGGTGGCAAGGAGAGCGGCAGGAAACAGCCATGACGTTCGACGTTCATGGGTTCCGAACGATGCCAACATCTTTCCCCCAGCCCCAACCAACACCGCAATAGCCGGGGCGAGCATGCTCACCGCTTGACCACGGCGCCTCATTGGCCGTGCCGCTGTTTACCGGCGGCCGCTCCCTTTGGTTGAAACCTGCCGCCATCTTGCCCCCTCCCGGTCCAGCTTCTCCCGTCAGCCGCTCAACGCCTGCAGCCAAAGCGCCACCGGCGGCTTGTCGACTGTAATAAATCCGGCTGGATCTAACGCGGCAAAGAAAAACGCCTTCCAACTCGCCGCCATGCTTTTCGCCGCCGCTGTATAATACACATTAGAACCGCTGTTTCCAATTTGATAGAGATGCAAAAAAGCCGACCATGCCAAGATGGCGGTAAGCCATCCATCCCACGCATTCCTTTGTTTCTTCAATGGCTTCCTCTCCTTCCACTTCACCTTCTGAATCATCACCATACATCCATTTGGTGAAAGTTGAATGAAAAAGCATCACCCGTTTGACTAAATTTTTCTGTTCCACCCAGTTAGGCATGTGCTATGATGAGAACAAAAGGAGGTGAATCACGTGGAAGAAGAAACAATCGTGAAGCAGATTTTAAAAGCGCTCGATCTGCATTTCGACCATATCCGCTGGCAAATGCAACAAATGGAAGAGCGGCTGTCTACAAAAATACAAGAGACGGAAGACCGCTTGCGCGCAGAAATGCAAGACATGGAGACTCGTTTGCGCGCCGAAATGAAGGAAACGGAAGAGCGGTTGCGCGAAGAGATTCAACAATCAGAGAAGCGGCTTCGTCAAGAGATGTATTGGCCTCGAAGAACGGTCGGACAAGCAGTTTGAACGCATGGAAACGAAAATCGGCTATTTGCGCCTCGAATGGTCAGAAACGCAAGAAACGGTGGACTTCCTCGCCCGCAAAACGCTCCAGCATGAACAAAAACTCCGCATTTGGGCTGATAAAAACTAAATTCCCAACAAAACGAATCGGCCGTCGAGCAATCAAGACTGCGACGGCCGATTTTCTTTTTGCACTATTCACCACAAAGAATATGAGAATCCATCTGCCCCCGTCCCCTGCACTTCCCGCCTGTTCCAGCCCGTTACGGCTGAACGATGTTCGCGCGCGAAAACGCCTCTTTCATCGCCTCATAAGACGATTTCAGCCGCTCATGATAGCGCGGCGTCTCCCACGCCGGCCACGTGTACTGGTAAAACCGCCCTGATGGCAGCGCATGTTCCTGTTCATCGCTGGAAACGCAAACGAATCCGCTCCGTCCGTGATGTATAAACCGAGGCGAATGCCCGAGACGATCCGCCGACTCTTCAAGCCGTCTTTCGACCAGATGTCGCCCATCACCTCGCGCCGGCTCGGGTCCGTGACATTGAGGAGCGCCCACGGCAGGCGGATTTCATACCCGTTCCCGCTGCGGCTCACGCTGATATCGGCAAGTGAATCATACACCGCATCAGCCGGGTTGGCCGTGCCAAACCGCAATACTCCGGTTTCATACGAATCAAAGGGCACCGCCTTGCCGCGAGTCTCTTCCAATTTTTTATTTAATGTCAGACGAATCGGGTGGTAGACGCCGTTATCTTTCCGGTTGGCGTACGGCGTAGCCGGCATCATCTGGAGCTGATGGCCATAATGATAATAAAACGTGTCATAGTAGCTGTCGATCAACAACCGTGCGCTTTCTTTCCCGCGAATCACCAAAGCGAAATCGACTCCCGCCGTGCGCACGCCGGGAAGCTCCGGAAGGCGCGACTGCCCTTGGTTCGGGATCGTATCAAACGCGATGTACGTCGTTGTTTGATCCTTGATATGCCCGCTGTCTAGGCGCACATATAAGCAACCCTCATCACTTGTGACATAACGCCCCCCCCCCGTCCGTCCATACGGGGTTGATCCCGTTGAACGTCCAATCATCTTTGCGTCCATCAACCTTGATGATCGCAGCTGCGCCTGGTCCCGGATCAAAACGAAGCAAACCAGCTTCAGCCACCAAAGCTAATACGGTGCGGAAGGCACAGCTACGGCCAACACCATATACACATAAAGCCAACTAAACGCTTGCTTTTCCATCTCCCACTCTCCCTCGCATCCGATATCTTCCTTATAACAAACGGAAATATTGTCCGGCAAGAACAGGCAAGGGCATCTGTCAAATTTTTCTTTTCGTCAAACACAGCTTCGCCTGTGGCAGCGGCCGTATGGGCTGACGGGCATTGGGGCGGAAATAAAAAGAAAAAGCCCCCTTGCCCGGGAGCTTGTTTGCCCGCCAATAAGCCGCCTCAACGGTTCGGCTCGTACACATCCCACGTCCATTTAATGGACTCGACAATTTGGTCCGCCGCCTGTTCAGCCTCGAGCTCGTTGACGATGACGCGGGAATGATGGAGAGCGTAAGCGGATTGCCGTTGGAAAAAGAGCTGTTCGACCTCTTCGAGCGTTTTGTTTTTCAACACCGGGCGGCTGTCGACAATGAGCGGCAGCCGCTCTTCTTTCCAATAATCCCACGACAAGTCAAGGAAAAAGACGATGCCGTGCGCCAAACAGACGCGCCGCACGTCTTCCTGCAAATAGGCGCCGCCGCCAAGCGAAAGGATTTTCAACCTTGTATTTGTGCATAAATCGACGATCAGTTCCCGCTCGACCTGTCGAAAGTACGCTTCCCCTTTTTGCGCGAACATCTCCGGAATCGACATCCCGTGCCGCCGCTCGATTTCCGCGTCGACATCGATAAAGTCGCGATACAGCTTTTTCGCGACCAGCTGCCCGATCGTTGTTTTCCCCGCTCCCATAAAGCCGATCAAAATGATGTTCCGCTCGCGGAGCGGGATGGCGGTTTGCCTGCTCATGATGCATCCCCCTTTCGTGCCGAACCCGCTATATTTCCGTGTATAGCAGGAGGAAAAGTCATGGTCAAATAATCGTTTTCCAATCGCAGTTGCTTTTCAACAAAAACCGGTCAACGGCTGTACGTTTGCAAAATAGAAAGCACCGTCCGCACGTCATCGATCGGAATTTGCCCCGGAGCGGAGCTTTGGTTTCCGACAGCAAACGTCACCGCCGAACCAAACAGCCATCCAGCCAGCCGAGTAATGGCGCCCAACCCGCCCATCGCCATCGTAATGAGCGGAATGGCAAGCTCGCGCCGCGCTTCTTCCGTCGCTTGCAACAAAACAAGCACATCTTCCGGCGATTTAGGCATAACCGCTACCTTGGCGATGTCGGCACCGTACCGCTCGGCTTGGCGCATGTCAGCCAAGAGCGTTTCCTTCCGCGGAGTGCCGTCAAAGTAATGGCGCGACACGACGAGCCAGACGCCGCATTCTTCCGTCATGCGGCGCACGTCGGCGATGCGTTCCCCATAAGCTAGCTCATAATCTACTAAATCGATTGCCCCGCTTCGACAGATTGCTTCGATCAACCGCCGCACTTCCGCTTCATTGAGCGGAATCGGCTGCCCCCCTTCTCGCTCGGAACGGATCGTAAACAAAATTGGAATCTCTCCCGCTATGTTCCGCAACCCGTTGGCCGTCGCCAATACGCGCTCCTGGTCATCAATCGCTCGGAAAAAATCGGCACGCCATTCAAGCAAATCCGGCTGCTTCCTGCACACTTCCGCCGCCTCGCGCAACACTTGCTCGGCGTCAGCACCGACAACAGGAGCGCAAATGCACGGCTCATTGCCGCCGATCCATGTATTTCTGACCTTGATGGCCTTCAGTGAAATATTCATCGATGGTTCCCCCAATCATGTTTGTCGAACAGAAAGCGGCGGCTAGCCGCAAAAAAACCTACCAAGTGGGCAGAACAGCATGGCCCATCTGGATCTCGCGATGGCTCTGCTACGCTTATACAAACGGAAAGCAAATTGCTTTTTATTATAATCCGATTGCCCCCCTCTCTTCCCGCCGTGCTTCAATCGTTTCCTTTTCCGCTCTTCGCAAGAAAAAACGACCGGCCACGTTGAACGCCTAGAAGACTGGTGACTTAATGAAAAAACAGCTCAAAACCAGCTCTTCTCAAGTTGAGCAGCTCTGTAAAATCATCTCTTCTTTCCTGATGAACTCCATCGATTTGGTCAAGACCATCGTTTTTCAATCGTTTTTCACCGGCCTTCTAGCTCTTTAGTAGAAAGATTAGCAAAAAAATCATTGTTCAGCAATCTTGTACGCTGAACCATCCACATTTTCTGCATTCGCTTGGTTTTCGCACCTCGGTGAGCATGGGAAAATCAAACGTTGAAGATTTTACGCGACAGACGCCTTTTTTCACCCTTGATCCGAAGAACAACGTACAAAAGTACATTTGTTGGAAATATTCAACGATTTAGGTTAGACTGAATGACATTCATCTCTCGCTTATTTTGGGCTACCCCCCGTACAAAATGGAAGCGGGAGTCGTCTGTCGGAAAATAATAAAGAGCGAACATATTACTACCACCAATGTCCAAACGTTTTTTCTTTCTAAATCATATGCCAGCTTCTCCCTCAAGACGGACTTTTCCTCTTTTGGACGCAGCCATTCCGCAATGCCCTTAAAACATGAAAAAACCCGGAAAGACGGCAAAAACCAGTCCTCTGGGTTTTCGACATAACGATTCCCTTCTCACTTATTCATTGTCACTTACGTCCTCTCAACGAGACCCAACTTGATCAAGAGCACCTTTATTTTACCATTGATTTTCTAAGGCAACAAAAGGCTGTTTTGCCCCCTTGCACCCCTCGAAAATAAATGTGGTTATGTCAACTTGTACAGTTGACTGAAATCATCAATCGTCCAAAAGCTTGATAGATCAATTATTTATTTCTTTCGATAATCGAAGAAAAAATCCTCATGCACACCTCTCCCGTTTTTGCAGCCATTTTGGGGTGTACAAAATGGGGAAAAGGGCGCTTCCGCTCACCGTTGCCGAAGCACCCGCTCAAGCCCCGCCGCCACGCCGTCTTCTTCGTGGGAGAAGGTGACAAAGTCGCATGTTGCTTTCAACTCCGGCGCGGCGTTGGCCATGGCGACGCGGCAGCCCGCGACCTCAAACATCGACAAATCGTTATGGCTGTCGCCAAAGGCGACCGTGTCGCGCAAGTCGATGCCGTAATGGGCGGCGAGTTGCTTGAGCGCTTCGCCTTTCGTCGCCCGTTCGTTGTTCATCTCAATGTTGTGCGGATGCGACGAAGTGACCGTGACGCCAGGGAGCGCCGCGAAACGGGAGGCCGCATCAAGAAGCCGCCCGCGGTCAAGCGCAAAAATAAGCAGTTTGTATAAGGTCAGCTGCGAATCGTCCCACACCGTGCGGATGTCGTCGACATACGTCACCCGCGCTTGCTGGAACTGCTTATTGACAAGCCATTTCACATCCGGGGCCACATCAGCCATCTCGGAAGCGAGCGCTTCCCATTGGGAGCGGTTGTGCAAGCCGACATAGACCGCATCGCCCGTGTACGTCTCGCAATACAAATCCGACTGTTCGCGCACCCACTCGAGCGTCGGGCGGACCGCCGCCCGCTCGAGCGGCGCCTCGCTGATGACCGTGCCGTCCTCAAGCGTCACAATCGCTCCGTTTAAGCTGGCGATCGGGCAGACGAGGTCTGCCTCACGAAGCGGGGCGAGCGCGTCTTTGCGCGCCCGCCCTGTCACGACGGCGACGATATGGCCTTGCGCTTTTGCAGCCGTAATGGCCGCCCTGTTGCGCTCGCTGATTTTTCCTTCCCCGTTTAACAGAGTGCCATCCATATCGAGTGCAATCAACATAACTCATCCCTCTTTCCTTCGTCATGCAAAGAGCTTCTAGAAAAACGGCGTTCTGACAGAAGCAGGGGGCTAGTGGAAAGCTGGAAATTCCCGCACTTTTCACTCCGCACTCCAGCGCCTGCCTCCATCTGCTCTTGTTCTGCAACTCTTCCTTTTATTCTGAATAGCTGTCGGCTTCTTAGATCGCAAACTGTTCGAACAATTGCCGTACTTCATCAGAACGAGGGGTTGGACCTGTGCTCATATTGACGCCCAACTCGCGCAAAAGCGGCGCCAGCAACGGTCCGTGTTCCTTCGTGACGCGCACATGGCTCGGCACACACCCGAGCGCGCGGGCAAATGCGAGAAAACTTTGTTGCAGCGTCTTCGCATCCGTCTGGCCGCGAAACACCTGATGATGCAAAATGACGCCGCTCGCTGCATCGGCGGCCAACGCCAGCAACGGAAAATACGGGCGCTCCGAGCGCCGTTCCTGGATCGGCCTGTTCACATAAGCGACCGAAAACTCCACGAACAGTGGGGCTCGCTCGAGCGTCTTGGCCTTTGCCAACTCGTCCGTGCCGATGTCAAGCGCGGATGTTTCCTTTTTCTTTGCCTTCGGGCGCGGCACCCAGCCGTCGCGCCAATGAAGCCCATCCTCTCTCCGTTCGGCGATCCGGGCAAACAACCGATTGCCGCGGGAAAACGCAGCTAGCGCCAGCTCGCCACCGCGCAGCCGCTCGGCAACAACGACCGCTTGTTCGAGCGCCATGGCCGCCCATGCCGCTTCCTCTTCCGAAAGAAACCATGGATAATATCCAGGAACAAAACTGCGGAACATCGGCAACAGCTGTTTTCCGCTCACCGGAATGTGATGCTTCCGCAACAGCGCTTTATCGTCTCTTTCTAGGTGGTTTCGAGGCGCCAACGACACAAGCAATGCGCGTTCTTGAAATACGGCGTCTTTTGGATGCAACGTTCCAGATAAAATGTCTTGCAAGCACATGTATCCTTCCTCACCGATGTAAATCACAAGCCCGTACTCCTGTCCAAGCGCTCCGATCACCGTACAATACAACGATTCACCATCAGGAGCCATCACGGCAAAAATGTGATCATCGTCCATCCACGTCCACGGCGCCAAGTCCCTGTAGGCGAGCGCTCGATCGAACAGCGTTTTCCATACGTCTCTTTCCACTTCTTCTGTTCTGCCTTTGCTTGCGACTCGTTTGGTTTCCTTCGCTTCTCCTTTCTCCCCAACCGCCTTTCGTTGAAATGGGGCGAGCGCCGCATTCACTCTCGCTGTCAGCTTTGCGGGGCTGATCTCTTCGTCCACGCCCCGCACTTCTCCCCAACTATCCTCTTCCAATCCGGCCCGCACGGCTTTGATGCAGCATGGATACAACGCATCGGGAATCGGATCGACGATTTTTTCCAAAACGATGTCATGCTCCCACATATCACCAAAATCATACACGTATTGGGCGCGGTCACCTTCTTCGACAAACCATTGCCCGATCGTTTCCTCCCGCTCATCATAATCGGCGCCGTCCCACCCGGCTGCTTCGTTGCCGATTTCAATGCGCAGCCGCGCCGTTCCGCCGACCTTTGTCATGTAAAACGTATGCAAATGTTGGTCCATCCAACCGAACGCGGCTTGCAACACGCGATGCAGCTCGGCGAACGTCATCTCCCCCGGCACAAGCAACCGGCGCCAAACCGGCGGCCTCGTATGTTTCAACTGCACTTTCAACTGATAGATCATTCTCCACTTCCTCTCCTGTTTGCTTGTCCTCCATTATAACAAACGAATGGAAAAATGGTGAAATGTTCTCCCTTCTCGTAGTATAATAGATGAGAAAAATTCTCAATGAAAGCGAAGGGATGTGCATGTGGATCGTTTATGCTTTGCTGGCGGCGGTGTTTGCGGCGCTGACATCGGTGCTGGCGAAAATCGGCATTGAGAACGTGAACTCCAATCTAGCGACCGCCATTCGCACCGCCGTCGTGCTCGTGCTCGCATGGATGATCGTCTGGATGACAGGGGCTCATCAAGGCGTCAAAGCAATCTCAACGAAAAGCTGGGTGTTTCTCTGCCTCTCAGGAGCGGCGACCGGATTGTCATGGCTTTGTTTCTACAAAGCAATCCAAATCGGCGATGTCTCGCGCGTCACCGCCATTGACAAATCAAGCTTGGTGCTGACGATTTTGTTTGCCGCCATGTTTCTCGGCGAACCGCTGTCCGCGAAAGTGGTGATCGGGGTGTTGCTCATTACCATCGGGACATTGATCATGATGTTTTAGCTGGCCGCCTCCTCAAGCGCCTAGCCTGTTCTTCTGGAAAAACTGCCATCATGCCCAAATTTGGCAGTTTTCCATCAAACCTATAGACAGGACGAGTCAAAAGATGTTATGATATATATTATAATGACCAAGAGCTTTTCTCGCCCCTTCACTCATTTAGGCATAGAGAACAGCTTTTGGGATCACCTCATGAAATAAGGTCTTCGTTGCGACCAAGAGTGTGTGAATGGCTTCGCCGCTGCTTGTCAAACGGAGAGTAGTTTGAAAGGAGATCACTTAATGAATGATTTTCACCCGTTCGGTTGGTACGCGGCGAAAATTGCCCCGCATTTGCCGAAAAAAGCGTTTCAACCTGTGAAGTCCCGCTTGTTTGGAGGTCTGGCTTATGTAGGGCTCGTCATCACCGGCATCCTCGCTGTATCACTTTTTCATCTTCACCCGGTATGGAACCTCCTCATCTCTGTTGTGCTTGGTTTCAGTTTTGCCGCGTTAGGATTTTTAGGACATGAAATTTTGCACGGCACAGTCGTCAAAACGCCATGGCTGCGCGATCTTCTCGGAGCGATCGCCTTTTGGCCGCTTTGCACCGGTCCGAAGTTGTGGAGAAAATGGCATAACGCCAGCCACCATGTGCATACCCAGCATGAAGAAAAAGACCCGGACGCGTGGCCAAGCATGGAGAAATTAGCGAAAAGCCGCCTGCTCTCTTGGGTATACCGCATCCCGTTTCCGATTCGCGCTTCTTTCGCTTTTAGCTCCTTGTCCGTGATGTTTACCCTTCACTCGATCCGGATGCTGTTTTACTTTTTCAAAGACTTTCGCCGGAAGAACCGCGCGGTTGTCCTGTTTCAATTTTTCTTGCCTTGGGCGACATGGCTCGGGCTGTTATGGCTTGTCGGCTGGGAAAAATGGTTTTTCGCCTTTTTGCTTCCGCTGCTCGTCGCCAACACGATCGTCATGAGCTATATCTCAACAAACCACCGTCTCAATCCGTTAGTGCCGGTCAACGATCCGTTGGCCAACAGCTTGTCCGTCACGGTGCCAAAGTGGGTGGATATCCTTCACTTCAACTTTTCGTACCATACCGAACATCATCTCTTTCCAGCGATGAGTTCGAAGTACTATCCGCTCGTGAAAACATACATCAAACGAATGTGGCCCGACCGCTACCACGAAATGCCGATGGGAAAAGCGTTGGCTGCCCTTTGGAAAACGCCGCGCGTCTACTACGAGCAACATGAGCTCATCGAGCCGAAGCAAGGCCATGTTTACGGCACGCTTGGCAATGGGTTGGATCCCGACCGGATTGTGCATCGCGAGCTGGAAACAGAGAAACAGCCGCGCTCAGCCAAAAAACGGGCAAAAACAAAAAAAGCGGCGGGGCAAGGGAATTTGTAGAAAGGATTGGTTTTGCAACAATCCGCCACCTATGTGGTTCTCCTTTTGGATCATCGATCAAGAAGCGGCGGAGAAGTGAAAAGAGCGCTTTTCTTTCTGCAAACCTGCGTTTCCGTGTATGCACGCACAACCAAAAGGTGCCCCATCATTTGGGACACCTTTTTTCTTTGCCCATCAGCGGCAGCGGTCGAGGCAAGCGGCCAGCCGCTTCTCGATGTCGGCCGCGATTTCCTTCAACGCCGGCTCGTTTATCATGCCAACGAGCATCGTCGGTTTCGGCATGCCGATTTTCGTGATCCCGTTTTCTTCGTAGACAACGATTTTACACGGCAAAAAATAACCGACTAAGAGATTTTCGTTTAACACCCGCGCCGCTTCTTGCGGGTTGCATACTTCTAAAATGACCATCGGCGTGGAAAAATCGAGCCCTTTCTCTTGCAGCTTTTCGGTCACGCTGAACCGCCAGAGCACACCGAATCCTTCTTGTTTCAAGCTTTCTTCCAAACGCTCGATCGTTTCATTCATGCCCGTTGACACGTCAACCGTGTAATGGAACATCGCTCATTCTTCCCTTCGTTATGTTTTCCCGCTGTTTAGCATGCCCAAATGGATCGCGCACCATCACGCAGAAAACGGACAGCGAAACATGATCAGTTCCAGCATTCACATGCCTTTTCCCGTGACCCGTCGCCTTTCAAGCGCTTCGATCATAAAATATCCACCCAAATTTTCACCGCCGTCGCCAAAATCAACACGGCAAGGATGACTTGCAGCACTTTCGTGTTCATTTTTTGCCCCGCTTTCGCCCCTAGCGGAGAGGCAAGCAAGCTCGCGACGACCATGATGAGAGCCGGAAGGTAATCGACTTGGCCGGTGGCGATTTTCCCGAACGTAGAACCAATGGAGGAAATGAACGTAATGGCCAAAGACGTGGCGATCGTCATT